>VMTI01000003.1 GCA_013791675.1 bacterium
AAAAAAAAATTGATTAAGATTGCAAAATGGGAAGTATCAAAAAAAAGTATTAATTATGATTCTCTAATTCCGAAAATATAAAACCGCAAAAGAAACAAAGGGGATAGAGCGGAATCTGCAAATCAGGAAATACATTAAAGGAATCAGTTATTCGCCTTCAGAAATCAAAATAAATCTGAAATATAATCCCGCGGGAGGGCAAACCCTTGAGCCTGTCCCGGGCGGGGGCGGGACCGGCTCAAGGGTAGAGCAAATTACACCAAGCTGGGGTGCAGGAGACCGCCGCAATGGGGCGGGAATCTGCGCACCGGCGGACAAAGGGAGTTCGGCGAGTTGTGGAAATGGTAAGCTAAAATGCACTAGCCGCGGAAAACAAAAGTGCACCTTTTATGTAAGAAGAACAGTTCAACCCTATGGTATAAATAAGGGTCAACAATACCATATGGGAGGAACTGAAAAATGGTTAAAAGAAGTATGTATCACAGGATTCAGAATTTAAAGAAGAAGGGATTCAGCAAGGCTGAAATCATGAGGGCAACAGGGCTGAACAAGCGAACGGTGATGAGATATTACCGGATGGACGGGGAGGATTACCTCCGGTATATAGAAAAAGTACAATACCGGTCAAAAATGTTTGAGCGTTTTAAACCGCATATATTGGAGGTATATCAGAAAAATGACTTTCAAAAGCTGGAAAAATCGGCAGTATACGATTATCTTGAGGAGAAATTAGAGATACTGCCGGGAAGCGAGAGAAGTTTGCGTAATTATATAAGCTATCTGCTAAATACCGGGCAGTTGGAATTTGGCAGTAAAACCAGAATATATTATCCGGTGGAAGATTTGCCGTACGGGAAACAGATGCAGATAGATTTCGGAGAGTACCGTACCCGTAGCGGCATGAAGCTGTATATATTCGCGGCGGTGTTGTCAGCGAGCCGATATAAATATTGCGCTTTACAGGATAAGCCATTCACCAGCCTGGATCTGATCAACCATCTTTTGGATTGCTTTGAGTATATCGGGGGTATGCCAGAAGAACTGGTAATAGACCAGGACAGTGTTATGGTAGTCAGTGAAAACAGTGGAGATATCATATATACCAGTGATTTCAAGCAATTCAAGGAAGAGATGAGTTTGAAGGTTTATGTCTGCCGGAAAAGTGATCCCGAGAGCAAGGGTAAAATAGAGAATCTTATAAAGTTTGTAAAAAGGAACTTTTTAAAGATACGGGATTTTGAGAGCATAGAAGAAGCAAAGGAAAGGCTTTTCAAATGGCTGTCCCGAAGGGCAAACGGCAAAATATCACTGGCTACAAAACGTATTCCCATGGAGATGTTTACCGAAGAGAAAAAACATCTACGGGGATTGAGAAACTCTATATACCGTAATACAACAAGCTCAAGAGAAAGACGGAAAGCGGATAACCTGGGACAGATATCAGTAAACTCCCGCAGATATCCTGTGCCCGAGGAATATCAGAGCAAGGAAGTAGAGATATACAAGAGTGATGGAAAGCTTCTTATCTATGATATCCTGACCGGAGAACAGTTGCGAGAATATGACATCAGCCCTATCCCCGGAAGCAGAATAAAAAACCGTCAGAGGAATCATCGCAAAGAGCTAAAACAAAAAGAATTAAAAGATCGGTTGCAGAAACTTTTTGAGATAGACAGCTGGAGCAAATTTGTGGAAAAGAATTTTCAAACATATCCGCGGTACTTCAGAGATCAATACAATGAGGCAATGAAAAAGTTTTGCAACGGAATAGACGTGGACTATCTCCGGCAGGCTATAAACCTTTGTCTGGAAAACCGGACATATACTATGGCGAATCTGTGGGATACGTATAAGTATTTCAAACAGGATGGGGAATTGCCGGATGTTGGTTTTAAAATCAACATGGAACCGAAATTGAGGGGTATCACGAGTGAGAAAAAAGAGTTTGAAGTAGAAAAGAGAGATATCAATGTTTACCATACATTGGTAAATATCCCGGAGGTACGGTCATGAAAAAATATCAGCAAACAGTCAGCTTACTGGATAACTTAAAGCTAAAGGGAATAATTCATAGTCTGGATAATGAGATAACGGAGGCCGAGGAAAAGAAAGTATCATACTTGAGTTTTTTGAGTGTACTTTTAAACTCTGAGATTGCCTACAGGACGGACAGAAGACGCAAGCGGAATTTGGCAGGGGCGCATTTTCCCGTAGAAAAAGAGTTGGATAATTTTGACTTCGCGAGATTAAAAGGCATAACCAAATCAGATCTGGCCAGTCTTATGGATTTTGTATGGCTGGATAACCATACAAATCTGTTATTTTTCGGTCCTCCGGGAATTGGCAAAACCCATTTATCTATAGCTATTGGTATGAAAGCCATTCAAATGGGTTATACAGTCTGCTTTGAGAGGATAGCAACCCTTATCAAGTTGTTAAAAATGGCGGATATCCAGCGCAGCGCAGGTTTTAGAGTAAACCGGCTCCTGAAAACAGATTTGATTATCATAGACGAGATTGGCTACACGCCGATAGAAAGAAAAGAGGCAAACTTGTTTTTTAACCTGATAAGCGAACTTTATGAGAAGGCGTCTGTAATCATAACATCCAATAAAAAATTTGATGCCTGGGCAGAAATGATGGGTGATGAAATAATGACCGTTGCCATGCTGGACCGGTTGCTTCATCATTCCAGGGTATTTAATTTGAGTGGGGAATCTTTCAGAATTAAAAAATCCACAAAGGAGGTTTAAACCATTGTTTCTCTTAAAAAAGGTGCACTTTTGTTTTCCGGGCGAGGTGCATTCCTACTTTCCATTTGCAGTTGAGCGAACAAATGACAAAAAAGGGTTCATTGCAGAAGCCGCAGGCCCGCCAAAGGCGGGACGCCGACAACGGAGGCGGGCGGAAGAGCCGGAAGGCGATGACGCTGGCGGCTGGACAAAGGGAGCGTACGAAGGCGCTTGTCCGCCGAAGAGGCGGACATTGTGCCGGAGGGGCGCGACCGTCTTTGAGCGAGGCGCCGGAGAATCTTTCTGCAATGCAGAAAGATGGTCGGAGGCGCCGAGCGATGGCGAGCAAGGGGGAGCCCGCTTGCCCGCTTTATGCGGGCATTGTGGGCGAGCCTTGGGAGCATAAAATAAGATTGCCACGTCGCTATGCTCCTCGCAATGACAAAATGAAAAAAATAAAATTGATTTATTCTATGCAAAATAATACAATCTTTTTAGATGCAGGGAATCTTATTGAATATTCTCGAAATAGGTTCGAGCAAGGTTTAATAAGGTCGATAGTTCAGATTTTTTGTTCTGTTCTGAAATAATCCTTTGATGTATTCGTGCGAGACGGAGTCATTCCTCTTTTTTGTAAAAGGGGTGGTCCGCCGCAGGCGGAACGGGGTATTTTCAAAATAGGTTCGAATAAGGGTTTGATAAGGTCAATCAGTGTTTTTACGCAAATATCTCTTTCGGCGGGGGATGCCGGCGTAACAAAGTTTCGAGTATAATCGAAACTATTTGACAAAAGCTTCGATTATACTATAATGTTCAAACGGAGGGAGTTATGGAAGAAATTTATTATGCCTTTAATCCGTGGTGGAGCGAAAAGGATTTTAAAAGCGGAATTCCGCGGGAATTATATACGCGGAATTTTCCGGCATTGTTAAAAAGAAAGCAGATTGAGGTAATTATAGGTTCCCGCAGGGTGGGGAAAACTACGATTATCAAACAGATGATAAAAAAAACGCTGAAAAGCAAATATCCGTCAAAACAAATTTTATATCTTGCTCTTGACCATCCTCAGTTGTCCAAAGAGCCTATTTCTGTACATTTGAGAAATTTCCGAAAACTTTTTCTGCATGATCGCAGAAAAAAATTGGCGCTGTTTTTAGATGAAGTTCAGGAAAGCCCTAACTGGGCGCAGGAATTGAAATCTGTTTATGATATGGAAAATGTGAAAATATTCTGCACAGGTTCCACTGCCGCGTTGATAAAAATGCAGGGCGGTAAACTTACGGGCAGACAGATTGTCACCACGGTTTATCCTTTGAGTTTCCGGGAATTCGTTGATTTTAAAGGCGCTGAAATAAGTATGGACGAAGGGTATAAATATGAAAAAATTCTGGATGAATATCTCGCGGCGGGCGGGTATCCTGAAAATGCGCTTAAACGCTCAAATGAGTATCTTCAGAATCTTCTTGAAGACATAATCATCAGAGATTTGGCGCGTTTATACGAGATAAGAAAGCTGGGCGTATTAAAAGATATGTTTAGAGTTCTTGCCTCGCAGGTTGGTTCCAGAACGAGTTTCAATAAACTGTCCAATGTGCTGGGAATCAGCGTTGACACGGTCAAAGAATATGCCGGTTATTTTGATGCGGCGTTCCTCATAAAGCCAATGGAAAAATGGTCAACATCCTATAATGACAGAATCTACGCTCAGAAAAAAATCTATTTTCTGGATACTGGTTTTAAGACGCTGCTGACAGGCAGAAGAGATATCGGCGCAAAAGCGGAAAATGCCGTTTTCGTGAATTTATTAAGGAAAAAAGAAACGTGCGGATATTTCGCCGAAGGTGAGCGTGAGGTGGACTTTATTACGGGGAGTTTTAAATCGCCTCTGCCTATTGAGGTGAAGTATGATTCTGATTTTGATTTAGACGGCAGGAAATTTGACGGGATTAGATTATTTTTGAAAAGATATCCAAGAACGAAAAAAATCATTATTGTATCCAAGGATAAAGAAGCGGAAGTAAAGCGCGGACAAACGATTATAAGAATTGTTCCTTTGTGGAAGTATCTGCTTACAAATTAGCAACCTTTTTGTAATTAAGCAAAATCACCGTCCCAAAGCACCGTCCCAAGCACCGTCGCTTACCCATTAGGGAAGGGAAGACACATCATAACCCCTTTTATTTGAAAAAGCAATTTTTTTCTTAAGTAAGGAACAAAGGTCGACAGGTGGGATCATAGCAATGTTGATAGGCAG
>VMTI01000277.1 GCA_013791675.1 bacterium
CCGTACCGGATAGGAACAACTTCTTACATTTATCCTGAGGAAATTCTTTTTAATGTAGAAAAACTGAAAGAGAGAGTTGATGATATTGAACTGCTTTTTTTTGACGCGGAAAGTTTTCCGTCAAAGAAACTGATGGATAAATTGAAACTATTGAGTTTACGGTACGATTTTTCATATACCGTGCATTTGCCGCTGGAACTTAAACTCGCCGACGCGGATTTGAAGGTCAGGGCATCATCAGTTGATAAAATAACGAGGTTTATTGAAAGAACGGCTTATCTTGAATCTTACGCGTACATACTTCATATTGATTCTATTTCAGGGATGCTGCGCAATCCGGATTTAATCGCGCTCTGGAGAAAGAACGCGAGAGAATCTGTGGAAGATATCCTGAAAAATGTTTCCGTTCGCCCGTCTCTGATATGCGTGGAAAACCTGGATTATCCGCTGGACCTATTGGATGATATTATTGAAGATTTTAAACTTTCGGTTTGTCTGGATATAGGCCACATGGCGCAGTATGGGTATGATATCCTGAAATACTGCCGAAAATATATCCGTAAAACAAGGGTTATTCATATTTCAGGGATAAACGCTTCCGGAATTCACAGCTCGTTGAAAAATCTGGATGAGAAAAATATAAAGAAACTTAAAAAATATTTGGCGGACGTTCAGTACAAAGGTCTTTTAACATTAGAAATATTTTCAGAAACGGATTTAAAAGAATCTTTGGAAATTATGTGCGGACGGAAGGGGTGAGAAACATGAAAAAAATAAAAAAAGGCTTAGTGCAAATTTATACGGGGGAAGGCAAAGGCAAAACAACCGCCGCTGTCGGACTGGCTTGCCGCGCAAGGGGGCATAATTTTAAAGTGTGTTATATATATTTTCACAAAAGCGCCGGCAATCGTAATTACGGGGAACATAAAATTTTAAAAAAAATGGGTGTTGATGTTTTTGGTTTCGCCCGGCAATGTCCGAGGTTTCGTAAAAACGCAATTCCCGCGGAAATCCGCGGCGAATGCCTGGAAGGAGTGAAGTTTATAAAAAAAATCTACGAAGAAAATAACTATGACATACTCATTTTGGACGAGATAAATATATCTTGCAGAGAGGGATTTTTAAAAGCGCCGGAAATCCTTGATATTATCAAATCCCGCCCGGGAAACATGGAATTAATTTTAACAGGAAGAGGCGCTTCAAAAAAAATACTTGAAAATGCCGACCTTGTAAGTGAAATAAAAAATGTGAAACACCCTTATAAAAAAGGGATAAAGTCCAGAAAAGGAATTGAATATTAACGGAGTAGAAAGAATAGGCGACGAGGAGGTGATAATAGCCGGGATTCTGTGTTGTAAATGGAATGTTGGAAAAAAGGCCGGATAAGTGGCCGAACCAAATAGGTAAAGAAAGTGAGGGTGTGATTCCCTCCGCTGTCCCGCAGCGGTAATGTTCGCCTAAATTGGCGGAACGAGCCCGAATATTGCCTGTTTTGGGAAGTATTCCCGATGGAGGAAGAAAATGAAAAGTAAATTTTTAACAGGAATGTGTATTTTGGCGTTGGTGCAGGCAGCATCGGCAATGGATGAAGAAAAAAGTTATGACCTAGGCAAAATTGTTGTAACAGCAACTAAAACCGAATTGAGGGAAGCGGAAATTGGCGCCTCGGTTACGGTAATTACAAGTGAGGAGATAGAGGAAAAGGGTAAAATGACTGTTGTGGAATTGCTGCGCACTGTGCAGGGAGTTAATGTTACTCAGCAAGGAGGGCTGGGCGGTTTTACACAGCTTTATCTCAGGGGCGGTGCGCCGGGTCACACAATGGTGATGATTGACGGAATAGAAGTTAAGTATCCGATGGAGATGGACGGCGGATTCTTTGATTTTGCCCATCTGACAACTGATAATATTGAGAGAATAGAAGTGATTCGTGGGCCGCAAAGCACTCTTTACGGTTCTTCCGCTATGAGCGGGGTCATAAATATTATTACCAAAAAAGGTAAAGGCAAGCCGAAATTCAGCGTTTCGTCGGAAGGGGGTTCTTATAAAACTTTCCATAAGTCAGTCGGTTTGACCGGAGGCGCAGAGAGAGGAGACTATTCTTTCTCGGTATCGCGTGTTGATTCCGACGGAATATCCGGCGCAGCGGGGGGATCTGAAAAGGACGGGAGCAGAATAACAACTGCTTCAAGCCGCATGGGCTTAAAGATGTTCGGCAGTACAAAATTAGGTTTGAGCCTGCGTTACAATGACGGAGAGAGCGACATTGATGACGGAGCCAACAATGATGACCCTAATTATACTGCTGAGAAGAAGATGTTCTGCGGCGGGATTAACTTTGACCAGCCTGTCGCCGATTGGTGGGAACACAAACTGCATCTGTCTCTTGTTAATACGGAAAGAGCTTACAGAGATCTGCCTGACAGCGATTCTCCAACTGAAGATAAGGACAGTTGGTATAAGGGAGAAATTAAAAAACTTGACTGGCAGCACAATTTATTACCTTCGGATTTTGATACCGTAACTCTTGGGTTTGACTATAAAAAAGAAGCAGGGTCAACCTATTACCGCTCAAAAACCTACATAAGCGCTCTTGATGAAAAAACTTTTGACAACAAGGGTATTTATGCTCAAAATCATCTGAATCTCGGGGACAGATTTTTTACGACACTGGGTTTGAGAACAGATACCCATGAGATATTCGGCGCAGAGACAACTTATAAATTGTCCTCGGCATATCTTATTCCGCAGTCGGGAACCCGTTTTAAGGCAAACTGGGGAACCGCTTTTAGAGCGCCTTCTTTGTATCAGCTATACTCAAGTTACGGGGATATTAACCTGAAGCCCGAGGAAAGCGAAAGTTATGATATGGGAATTGAGCAGAACTTATTAGACAAAAAGGTTTTTCTCTCAGCCACCTATTTTCATAACGATTTTACCAACATGTTAGGTTTTGATATGGCTACATATAAATACAAAAATATTGATAAAGCGGAAACAAAGGGAGTAGAGGCAGAGGCAAAGTTAATTCCTATCAGGAATTTGACTTTGAAATTATCACACACTTATTTGAAAGCCGAGGACAAAAACAGCAATGAGCCTTTAACAAGAAGAGCGAAATATAAGCAGAATCTGAATGTTAATTATGCTTTTCTCAAAAAAGGAAACATCAATCTGAATCTTGCGCGCGTTCTGAAAAGACATGATAAAAAAGGCTGGCCTTCCACCCTGATAGAATTGGAAGATTATATGAAAGTTGATGTCTCTGCTTCATACGACCTTACGAGGAATTTTCAGATTTTCGGAAGATTGGATAATCTTTTTGATAAAGATTACCAGGAAGTTTACGGATATTCCGCGCTTGGTATATCTTTTTCAGCAGGTGTGAAAGCGACTTTCTAAACGCTGAAAGATTGAGAAAATTGAAGGGAGGGAGAAATTGTGTTTTCTCCCTCCCTGGGTTGTTTTTAAAAGGGAGAGTTACTGATGTTTAATTTTATTTTGAAGGGCGGGATTTTAATGTGGCCGATTCTATTTTGCTCGTTAATTGCAATTACCATTGTATTAGAAAGATTCTATAATCTTCGTAGAGCAAAAACTGATGTTACCGATTTTTTACTTCAAATAAGACAACTCATAGATGAGAAAAAACTCAATTCCGAAAAACTGGAAAAAAGAATTGTTCTTATGGGTTCAAAACAAGTCCGCAAATGGGAAACGAACCTGAGAGGTCTGGCAACTATTGCCAATGTTACTCCTTTAATAGGTTTACTGGGTACAGTAACAGGCATGATAAAAGCATTTATTAAAATTCAGCAGTTAGGCGGACAGGTTGACGCCAGTGTCCTGTCCGGCGGTATATGGGAAGCTCTGCTTACTACTGCAGCGGGGCTGACCGTAGCCATTCCCGCCCTGGTTGCCTACCATTATTTTGAGGGAAAAATTGACAATTATTCAAATCAGCTTAAAAACTCTGCCGCTGAATATTTAGAACCTTTGGGATAAACAGAAAATGGAATTTGAGAAAAGAAAAAAAGTCAGGTTATTTTTGAATATAACCCCATTGATTGATGTGGTATTTTTATTATTAATATTTTTTATGCTTTCTTCCCATTTTGTTGTTCAGCCGGGAATAAAAATTACTCTGCCCCACGCTAAAACTTCAAAATTACAAGCTGAAAAGGATATTACTATATTCATAAGCGCAAACAACGCTCTTTATCTGAATGATAAATGCGCAACAATTGATACCCTTTTGCCTATGCTGCAGGATGAATTAAAAATAAGAGATAAAGACAGTGTGATTATAAAAGCTGATAAAAATATCAACCTGGGCCTGGCTGTGCAGGTTTTGGATATCGCAAAAGACGCCGGAGCCAAAAGCGTGGTGATTTCAACCGAAAAAGACGATGTTAAGCAATAAAGTTGAAGGTATTGCATTTTTTATCTCTTTTGCGGGACACGTGTTGTTTTTGGGAGCGCCGGGAAATCTTTTTAATCTATTTTGGACAGAGATTGAGGAACTAAAAGACATAACTGTGCATGTAGATATAGAAAAACCTTCGCTTCTGCCCAGAGTATACAAAATGGCAGATGAAAAAAGGCTAAAAAAAACAGAAACCGCGAAACAGAGTAAACCCGAAGTAGCACAAAAAAACCAGCCCGAGGAAAATATGTTAGATAATTATGAGTCAGTACGGGAAATTATTAAAGCTGCCGACACGTCTGATGATGCGATGCTCCGCTATCAGGATATTGTTAGGCAAAGAATAGAAGAAAGAAGAAAGTATCCCCCACGGGCTAAAAAACAAGAAATTGAAGGCATTGTTTATCTCAGATTTGCAATTCTATCCGATGGACAAACGGATAAAATTAAAATAGCAAAGTCTTCCGGATACAAGATATTAGATCAATCCGCAGTCAGTACCGTAAAAAAGGCCAATCCGTTTCCTGCTCTGCCGGAAGAGATAAAAGCCCGGTATATCCAAATGGAAGTTATTCTCGCTTACACATTAAGCGACAGCAAATAAACGTTTTTGGTTTAACTTTTTTCTGTACAAAGCGGGATGAAATCAGGGGGAGAGAAGCTTTTGGCTTCTCTCCCCGGAAAGATTGTTCTTATTTGGTTTAATAAATACGAATCTTTTTTTCCGAGTCGCTGATGAGATAATAGATTTCCCGCATACCCTGCGTTATACGGGGGCCCGGCCGGACAATGATGTCAATGTTTGCCGGACAGATAATTTTTGAGTGTTTCATATAAGGATAGAGCGCCAGAAATTCTTTTTCCGAACTTTCTGTCAGAAGAATATAGTCGGGCTTTTGGCTGATGAGCCATTCGGCGTTTACACCGGGATAACTGTTTTTGAACACTGCGATATTTTTTAATCCGATTTTTTCACAGACGGCGCTCAGAAAAGTTTTGTTTGCGGCGCAGATAAGAGGTTTTGAACAGACTTCTATAATAACGGTTTTGTTTTTTATGCGGGGTATGGAGGCAATGTCCTGTTTCATCCTTTCAACGAGGGATGCGGCGTTTTGTTCTTTTCCCGTTAGGCGGCCTATTTCAATAATCTGCGCGAAAAGTTCTTTAATGTTCGCGGGATGAAAAATTCGCACATCGTAACCCAAATTTGTCAGCCGCGAAAGGCTTTTCCCCTGGCCGGCTCCGGCCCCGAGAATAAGGGAAGGTTTAATCTGCGTAATCTTTTCAATGGAAGGAAAAGTGAAATCACCCACGGATTCTTTTGTC
>VMTI01000176.1 GCA_013791675.1 bacterium
AAAACAATGAAGTCCCTTTCTCAAAAGATACGTATATTCAAAACCGTGGATTTCCGGCATGTTAAGTATTTTCCTCGTGTATGGCGTTGAAATTATGTATCTTTTCACACTTGACGACGGGCATATTTCATACAAAACCGCGGTTTTCTCTCCCGGGCCCGAAATTTTTTTCAGATAATCGTTCATTCAGCGGATAACAGTTTTCTGCATGCCATAATTGCCTGCCTGTTGGTCGGGTACACTACGGCGCCTGTGGACTCCAGCTTTTTTTTCTGAGCGGCATAATCCTGATAGTCATCCGCGGTTCCTGTGATAGTCGTGATAAATATCAATTCAGGGTTAAGTTTTTTAGCTTCCATCATTGCTTCGGCAAGTTCTGCCGCCGGATCAGGGTGGCATCCGTATCCGAGAGTACAGTCAAGCATCAGCGCTCCGACATCAGTATCACGCGCTTCCTCAACTATCCGGGCCTTTCTCAATGTGAAATCCATCATAGGATGCGGATAACCCCGCGTAAACTCATCCTCGCCCATATCCACCATGCAGTTCCGGAAACTTTTAAACGGATCCCGGAGGGCTCTGAGTTTATTTATCGGCGTATTAGAAAATATTTCCAGATCTTTCATAAGGTACAGAGCTTCATAACACAAAGTGCCGCCGCCGTATAACCCTCTTAAATATTTTCCCTTGATGGGTTTTATTTCTACATCCACTTTAGGAACGTCCACGAAAGGTTTTATTAACCGGCAGGCTTTTACAGCCGCCTCTTCAAGATTCGCGGCAAACTGTATATTGCCAAAATCATTGAGTTCCATTGTAAGAAAATTTATTACATATTTTTTTTTGCTTTTTTTTGCTTTCTCAATTATCTCGTCAGCCACATCCGCGTCGGGAGGTTTGGCCACTATTAACACTACCTCCGTATCTTTATCGTTTTCAAAATAATCCATAGCCGAAAGTGACGTGATTCCTCCGACGGCAGATTTCATATCTCTCCCGCCCGTACCTATAGCCTGAGTTATTCCGCAGCCCAGCGTGTGTATGGAGCATGTCACTTCCTGTAAGCCGGAGCCGGATGCGCCTATAATCCCGATACTGCCTTTTCTCACCACATTGGCAAAACCAAGGCCTTTGCCGTTTAATATGCATGTCCCGCAATCCGGCCCCATAAACAAAAGCCCCTTATCCTTCGCCATATTTTTCAACTTTATCTCTACTTCCAGTGATACATTGTCGCTGAAGACCATAACATTTTTACCCGAGGAAAGCGCTCTCTCCGCTTCCCTGGCGACATATGTGCCGGGAATGGACATCAGCACCAAGGCATCGTCGCCGGTAAGAGCTTTTTCATAGCCGCCTGCTTCCTCAACTCCGGTATCTTTTTTAACGGATTTTTCCGTCATAACTTTCTGAAAAGTTTCAAACATTTTTTCGGCGCTCTCTGCCGCGCCTTCGTCACCATCTTCCATTTTAACGGCGAATATAAGGTCGGCGCTTCCGGCTTCGCGCCCCTCATCGGTCATAAGTCCGAGGCCCGACAGCAGCTCCATGTTCTGAGGCGTCGCCATCACGGCGGAAACATTTTTGTTGGAGAATTTATTTCGCACAATGTTTGCCGCGTTCATAAGCACGACAGAATCGTTATAGTTATCTTTCAAAATAAAGTTTTTAAGCATCAGGCCTCAACCTCCGTATTATTTTTTTCTGTATGCGCGGCGGAGCGCAGGAAGTCGTTTTCTTCCATACCCTTGATAATTCCAAAAGCTGTGGCGGCTCCCGAACTTTCGCCGAAAGAAAGAATGGAAAGATCTCCGTCTTTGATAAAGCCGATTATTTTATCTGAAAACCTTCCGCGCAGAGCGTGTTTCAGAAAATGCGCGGAAAGCGGCGTGGTTGCTGAAAGTCCGCTGTGCCGGGAAGATAGATTTAGTTTGAAAGGAATTTCTATTCCGTCCATTTTTTTCGCGGCTATATAGCCCACCAGAAAATCGTCTCCGGAAGGCGTCAAACCGCTGCCGAGCCCGAGAAGCTTTTTCCAGTTTCGCCGGGCAATAAGCAAATCAAGAATATTCTTGAAATCATCGTTCACCTGATTCCATTTATCCTGCACTTTGGCCGCGGCCTCAAATGAAATGCCGAATGACGAAGGAAGTTCCAGGCTCCGCGCGGCGCCGGTGGTTAACTTAAGAGAAAGTTCGTCAATGCCAGCGACACGCGCGTATTCGCTTTCTGAAAATTCTATGCCTCCCGGAACAAGCTGATTCGGGGTCTTGAGAAAAGTAATAAATTCTTCCGCGGGATTTTTGAAATAACAGGAATTTTCATATCTCTTTACGACGCTAAGTTTTTGGAGGTTATCCACCCCGATAGCGTCATCGTAGTATAAAGCATCGGCACGCATAGCGTCAATTTATCATTTAACCGCCAAAAAAGCAAATCGGAGTTTTACTAAAACCGTTCGCCCAGAATATCGCCGAGTTTTCTGGCGGCGCGGGTGAGATAAACGGATGCTTTTTTTATGGCTTTTTCTCTGTCCATTTTAAACGGCGTTATTTTTATAAAGCACAGGTTTTTACTGTCTTTGATATTTTCTTTTATTTCTCCGGCGAACACCACAACGGTTTTTCCGTATTCGGCTGCGGTTTTTGTAACATATCCCGCGGTTTTTCCCGAAAACGTCTGCTCATCCACGCGCCCCTCTCCCGTTATAACAACATCGCATGAAGATATATTTTCTTCCAGCTTCAGATATTCCGAAACGCTTTCTATCCCGGACTTTATTTCAGCGTCCAGAAACGCGGCCGCGCCCGCGCCCGCTCCGCCAGCCGCCCCGCCGCCGGAAAGACGGCTTATATCTTTTCCCGTGTCTTTTTTTATAACTCCGGCATAATTGGAAAGAGCTTTCTCAAGAAGCGCTACCTCGTTCGGTTGCGCGCCCTTCTGGGGCGCAAACACCGCCGCGGCGCCGCTCGGGCCCAAAAGAGGATTCGTCACATCCGTGAGAACGATAAATTTAACACCGTTTATATTTTTTAGCAGCTCGGCAGAATCCGTTTTTTTCAGATTTCTTAAAGCTCCGCCGCCGTCGCCTATAAAATTCCCGTTTTTATCCAGAAATTTAACGCCAAGAGCCGATAGCATTCCGGCGCCCCCGTCAACGGTCGCGGAATCGCCCAAACATATAAAAATTTGCGCGCACCCTCTCCGCAGAGCGTCTTTTATAAGTGCGCCTGTGCCGCGGGTACTTGTTTTCAAAGGCTTCATATCTTTCTTATCAAGCCATGCGAGGCCGCTTGATGAAGCTATATCTATGAACGCTGTTTTGCCGGATGCAGAAAATGCGATAAAATATCCGGCTTTAATTTTTTTGCCGGCTGGATTCGTAACCGTTTTGATTATTTCTTTTCCCCCGGGCCCGCCGCCCAGAATACGGGCGGTTCCGGCGCCGCCGTCGGCAAGCGGTAAAACTTTTATGTCCGACAGAAGTATTGACCTTTTAAGACCTTCCCTTATACATTCAGCGGCCTCTTCCGACGAAAGACAGCCCTTAAAACTGTCAGGGCAAACAACAATTTTTAACTTGTTTTTTTTGATACGCGGCGCGCACGATCGCGGGGTCAGTCTCCGCGCGTCGGCGTGATTTACCGCGGGCCATATTGGATTTGTCTTTTCAGCCATAATTTTATTATACTAAAAAAATGTATAAACCTAACATACCTAAGCCCTTCAAAAAAATATGGCGGTTATTTAAACCATTGCTCAAAGAAACATTATTCCCTTTTTCAGGACTATTTTATTCCTTCCTTTGCTGGGCTCTTATGAAAACCGTGCGGATGAAAGTTAAAGGAGCCGAGAATCAGAAAAAAGTGGAAGCGGCAGGTAAAAAATATATCTACGGTTTTTGGGACGGGCGTCAGATGATGCTGTTTCCTTTTGCCGTCGGGAAAAATCTCGTAATTTTGGCCACGCGCTCCGATGCGGGCGAGGTGCTGAAAGTGATACACCGCTTTTTCACACTGAAAGTTATACGCGGCTCGTCCAGTTCGGGCGGAGCGGCGGCTCTGAAAGGAATGATACGGGCTCTTCGCGGAGGGATGAACGGCGCGCTCGCTGTTGACGGCCCGCGGGGCCCGGTAGGAATAGCCAAGCCGGGGATAATACAGATGGCAAAAATGTCGGGAGCCGTAATACTGCCGCTGGCGGCCGGGATAAAGAAAAAAATATTTATAAATTCTTACTGGAACAAAGTGCAAATTCCCCTGCCTTTCACGAGCGGACAATATGTAATAGGCAGGGCCATTGAAATCCCCCGCGATGCCGATAGACAGGAAATGAATAAATTGTTAGCATTGTTCCAGATGGAGCTGGAAAAAATAACGGGAGAATGTGATGAATTTTGACCAATATTATAAAGACCCTGTCATCCGGAAGCGCATAGCCGAATACTGCGGCGGAAATGCAGACAACCCTGATTCTTTCTCCGCTCAATACCTCGTGGGATACGGCCTTGAGCTTCTCAGGGAAAAAAACATTGAATTCATGTCGGCTCCGAAAAAATCTTTTGATGAGCTCCTTGAGAAAAGCCTGGATATATACAGATCTGTGTGGGACATAGAATCCACCCTCGGCGTCCTTGACATAGAATATTTCAACATAGACAGCCCCGGAGAAATATACAAAAACCCCGAAGAAATATTTTCGCTCATGGAACCCGCCTACATAAAAATCCGCGAGGTTTTCGCGAGATTCGGCATTAATCCTCTTACCATAATGACGGGACAGGGTTATCATTTTTCGTTTATGGTTTCACGTTTTTCCGCCGCCGATAAAAAACTTGAGCAAATCGGCTTTGTTCCCGGCAATCTTAAAAACCGTTATAAGTCCGTTCAAGGCAGAAGAAAAAGGCCGGTTTCAATACGTCACGGAAAGGCTTTTGACGGCATGGGCAAAGCGCTGGAATACGCCGTGTTCATGATAATAAAAGAACTCGCCGCAGAAAATTTCGCCATTCCCTGCGTAATTACGGATGTGTCTGTCGGAAAATCCTCGCGCGGAAAAAGGGAAGCGCTTTCCTTTGACTTGTCAATGTACGGCGATCCCATTTTTATGCGCGACATTCGCTGCCCTTTCAGCACCCATCAGAAGCACAAACTTCAATGGTACAAAGTCGGTAAGGATATCGCGGAGAATATTGCCCCCCGCCTTGCGCTTCCGAGAAACGATACATCTCTTAAAAAGATTCTTGAAACCCGCACGAGTCCCGAAAAAACGATAGAATACGCAAAAACCGTTTCCTGCAAAATACCGGATTTCTCCAAAGAATTTATTAATCTGCTGAAATCCTACGAGGCATCCAAGCTGCGGGGCATACATCGTGATTTTGACGAAACCTTTATTAACCCTGAAAAAGAATGGCCCCAAACATACGATATGTTTGACCATTCCGCGCTTCCCGAATGCACAAGGCTTGCCCTGCTTTTGCCCAATGACAATCTCATGCGGCCCACCAATCTGCAGAATCTTGTCAGAATCCTTATGTTTAAAGGCTGGCATCCGAAACACATAGCCGGCCTTGTCACGTCAAAGTACGCGAGGAAACAATACAACTGGACCGAAAACTGGGAAAAGTACGAACCCGCTTCAAGGGCAAATTTTTATGTGCGCATATTTTCCGATCTCATATTAACCGGCATTGACGGCGAAATAGATCTTAACTGCGTGTCCGCCAAAGAAATGGATTTCTGTCTGAGAGAATGGTGCGGATGGGATTTGAGTGTTTTTAAAATAAAAGGAGAGAAAGAATGAAAAAAACTTTAATTTTTACTGCGGCTGTTTCGTTTTTGATGATTACGGGCTGCGCTACCACGCGTGTGGGGCGTATGGACGCAAGCGAGGAAGTGGATTTATCCGGCTACTGGAATGACACCGATTCCCGTCTCGTCTCCGAGGAAGTCATAAAGGACTGCCTGTCCCGCGGATGGCTTACTGATTTCACCACGAGCGCGGCTAAAAAACCCAGAGTGATTGTGGGAACGGTTAAAAATCAGTCGTCCGAGCATATAGCTACGGACACATTTGTCAAAGATATGGAACGGGAACTTATAAATTCCGGTAAAGTGATTTTTGTCGCAGGGGGAACATCCAGAGAGGAATTGCGCCAGGAAAGAGCCGAGCAGCAGAAATTCTCCGAAGACGCCAAAGCGTTCTTCAAGGAAAAGGCCGCGGACTTCATGCTTCAGGGCGGCATAAACAGCATCCTTGACACCGCCGGCGGAAAAACCCTGCGTTATTATCAGGTGGAGCTTGAGCTTATCAATATGGAAACTAACGAAAAATCATGGATAGGGCAGAAAAAAATCAAGAAGCTCGTTAAGCGTTCCAAATTCGGCCTTTAAGAATGGTAAGAATGGCGCCGTACCCGCGTAGGCGGGTCGTGAGACTGTCCCCGTTTGTGTGCGCCGCGGTTCTTTTAGCGTCGGGCTGCGCCGAAAAGAATTTTTATGTAAAAATAAACGACTACTCGGTAAGCGAACGTTATGAGACCGCTCTCAGTGACATAGAAACAAACAAAAAAAAGTATTACCCTAAAAACGACACCCTTCTTTATTTTCTGGATACGGGAATGCTTAACTCTCTTGCGGGAAAATATTCGGCTGGTAACGGAGCTTTTGAAAAAGCCAAACAGCTTGCCGAAAAACTTTACACAAAAAGCATCAGCGCCGAAGGCATGTCTCTGCTGACTAATGATTCTCAAAAACCATACGAGGGCGAGGATTACGAAATAGGTATGCTTTATTTAATCAAGGCGCTGAATTACGCCGCACTCGGCTCCGAAGACGGCGCGCTGGTTGAAATAAGGCAACTCGACCATTTTTTCAAAACCATCAGTTTAAGCAGAGGTTCCAAAGCATCCGAAGGCATAATACCCGGCGCGTTATATATTTCGGGAATTATGAGAGAATCATCAGGCGACATCAACGGCGCTCTCATAGACTACAAAAATGCCGTTGCCGCGTTTGAAAAAACCGGAACAACTCCGCCTCGGGGCCTGCTAAACGGCTGTTACGCGGCCGCGGTGAATATGGGTTTCCGCGATGACGCTGACAAGTTAAAAGAAAAATACGCGCTGAAAGAAAATGAATTTGCCAAAGCCGGCAAAGAAGAAATAATCATTATCCATATAAACGGCCCCGCCCCTGTCAAAATAGGCCGCAAAATAGAAATTTCTTTCGGAGAGGGCTGGGCTTATGCCAAAAGTATAAAAACCAGCGGGGATGATGAGCAAAAATTTGCCGCGGCAAATTCCGCGGCGAGAGGTTTTGCCGCGAAAAAAACCTTCAGCGTGTCATTCCCCGAATACACACAACCGCCTTACAGCTGCGCTTATTTAAGCGCCGAAATAGCCGGCCTTCCGGGCGAATTTAAGTCGGAAAAAATATCCGATATCACATCTATCGCCGGGAAATGCCTCGCCGATCGCATAAACCGGATACGCGCAAAATCAATAGCCAGAACATGGATAAAGCATGTTTTAGCCGGAGAAGCGGAAAAAAAAGCCGAAAAAAGCGGCGGCGCGCTCACGGGATTTCTGGTCGGCGGAAGTTTACGCGCTTTGGGAGCCGCGACAGAACAGGCTGACATCAGATCATGGCGGACAATAGGAGCCGAAATAACCGTTTGCCGTATTCCTGCCGAAGTCGGCACTTTTAATTTGCGTTTGAATCTGAAAAATAGATTCGGCGCAAACATAGGAGAAAAAGTTTTAAGCGGCGTGACTATCAAAAAAAATAAAAAAACTTTTTTAACTGTCCGGACTTTTATTTAACAAACTAATTTTAGTTCGTCGGCGACAGCTCTGAAGAAATCGTCCAGATCGTCGCTGACATTCAAAGACACTCTCTCCTGTTTTATGTTTACCGGTCCTTTGTTTACAATCGCTATTTTACCGAAGGCGGAATCGGGGAGCGCCGCTGCAGGATAAACTTCCAGAGAAGAACCTATTATGATAAACAGGTCGCTTTCGCAGGCGAGTTTGACGGCTTCACCGAGCCGCTTGACGCCTTCGCCGTAAAAAACAATATCCGGTTTTATCACCACGCCGCATCCGCAGCGCGGCACTTCTGAACTTAATATTTTCGGCAGCATCTGGGAATAACTGTATTCTCTCGCGCAGGCCATGCACCGGCTCGTCCAGAAACTGCCGTGAAGCTCAACAACTTTTAATGACCCAGCCATTTGATGCAAAGCGTCTATATTCTGTGTGATGAGCCCCTTTAGTTTTCCGCTTTTTTCAAGCTCCGAAAAAAAACAATGCGTAAAAGTCGGCTTTATGTTTTCTAATTTCCCTATAAAATCTCTCGCGAAATCGTAAAAATATCCGGGCTCCCTCAGGAATTCATCTATGTCAAATATCTTTCGGGGGTCGTATTTTCCCGAATTATACAAGCCTCCTGGGCCGCGGAAATCATTTAGCCCCGCGTTTGTGGAACAGCCGGCGCCGCTAAGCGCCGCCGCCGAATGAGAATTTCTAAGAAGGCGGGCAAATTCCCCGCAGCTTCTTTTATCAAAGTCACGCGGAATTATTTCACCGCCTGCTGAAGTTTCTTCACAGATTCTTTGTTCATATCCGATATAAGTTTTTGTATTTTTTGAATATTCATATCCGCGGGAAGTTTTGTCCCGGGGGCGGACGAAGATATATCTTTCAGCAGTTTTTCAATCTGAGAGGGATCTATATCTTTGAACAGCTTCTCTATATCAAGCGCCGCGGCAATATTGTTCGGATCTGAAAGCGCGCCGGGGCGCGCGCTTGTGAGAAATTCCTTCTTTTCCGCAAGATGCGCGAGCGCAATCATTTTTTTCAGGTTTCGCACCTTCTCCGTTTTCATAAGAGGATTTTTTTTGACAGCCGCGCCGTAAAACCGTGATTTTCCGAGCGTATCCGGTGTGGAGGCGGCCGTCAAGGCAATGAAGACATCCGCGGACCACATAAGCGCCGCCGCCAATATACCCGCTTTTAAAAAACCGATAGCCCCGCCGAGCGCTCTGTTGGCAAAACGGAGAATCCTCTTTTTTATGAAACGCGATTCAATAAACTTGCCGCCGAGAATTATAATGAAATAAAGAACGAACCATACCGCCACGCGCCCGGCCGACTGCATCACCATATAATTTTCAACGCCGGGTTTAAAAGACGCCAGGAGCAAATTCGTGACGGGAGCGGAAAATAAAAAGGCCGCCCCGTAAGCCAGCAGGCTGAATGCTTCCCTTATGGCTCCTTTTAAAAAACCCCATATGGCCAACAGCATCGCAAAGATAATAATCAAACTGTCCGTGCTCATTTTTTAAATATACAAAATGGAAACCATAACGGGCAAGAGCCGGTATAAGGCACAATGGGAATAGGAAGGGACATCGTGACCCCCCGGGGAAGAAATATAGGTTTGTTAGATTGGTTTGTTTTGGAGAAGAAGAGGAGAAGAACTTAAGGATTATTTGTAAAGAGAATAAATCCTCCCCCTTGAGG
>VMTI01000254.1 GCA_013791675.1 bacterium
AAGATGCTGTTTGATGCTATTAATGCTGGCGAAGAAAAAACATTTCGGAGACAAAAAATAGTATCTAACAAGGAAGCGTTTGGGAGACATTTAATTAGTATCTAATACGGTAGAGAAAATCAAGTATGTTCGCAAAACTAAGCGCCGCTGTCGTGTTTGAGTTTTTTCTTGTACCATTTGCCGCCCTTCTTTTCCCACTGCGTCAATTCCCATTTGATATTTTTAACATCCGTGCCCTGCCTCAATTCTCTTTCTATTTTTTTGAGCACATCAATAACGGCAGTGTCGCTGTCTGAAGACACTTTGCCGCCTTTGAATTTAAGGTCGCCTTTTATTACAACAACATCCTTCACGGTGCTGATCATGAGCCTGATGACATCAACCCAGTTCCTTGTTAATGCCCCTTTGACTTTATTATTAATCTCCCAGCCTTTTGCGCCCATAGTTATACTCCAGCAGAGGCATGTCTACATCATTCACGTTAGCGGACAACAGGTGCGACCGGCCGCCTCTTTACACACCCTTTTTTATTCTATCTTTTTTGATGTATTTTTTCAAACAAGCCGGAAGAATAACGGCGCTCTCGCCGTCCCAGAAATTTTCACACACAGCCGCGAAAATTCTGCCCACCGCAATAGCCGAGCCGTTTAATGTGTGCGCAAACTCTATTTTGCCGGAATCATTTTTGAATCTTGTGACCGTCCGGCGAGACTGAAAATCACGGCAGTTGGAACATGATGAAACCTCAAGCCACGCCCCCATGCCTTTCATCCACACTTCTATATCGTATGTTTTGGCAGACGCGAAACCCATGTCTCCCGCGGCAAGAAGAACAATTCTGTGAACCAGCCCCAGCTTTTGCAAAAGCGAACTCACCCTTTCCACAATTTCTTCCAGCGCCGCTGCGGAATTTTCAGGTTTTACAAACTCAAAAATCTCAACTTTGTTAAACTGATGATTTCTTATCAGCCCCTTGCCAAGCTTGCCCCATGAGCCGGCCTCACGCCTGAAACACGCGCTGGGAATCTGAATCTTAACAGGCAGTTTAGCGCTGTCAATTATTTTATTTCTAAAAAGATTGCCCGCGGGCACTTCCCCCGTGGGAATAAGATAAAGGTCATCTTCCGCGACTTTATAAAGGTCTTCTTCAAACTTGGGAAGCTGCCCCGTTCCGTAGGCGCTCTGCGAGGAAACCATCGCCGGCACCATGACCGGGTTAAAACCCGCCTCATCATTCTCTTCAATAAAAAAATTAATAAGAGCCATTTCAAGCCTTGCCCCGTCGCCCTTAATCAGCGGCCAGAAAGAAGCCGTGATTTCCGACGCTGTTTCAAAATCAACTATATCAAGAAGTTTAATTATCTCCCAGTGAGGGAGCCCTTCCTGTTTCGACGGATCGCCTATGGTTTTTACAACCCTGTTGTTTTCCGCGAATCCGCCGGGCACATCATCATCCGGCAGATTCGGCACCGTATCAATCAGCGCCTTAAATTCGCCGTCAATTTTTTTGAGAATTTCTTCCTGTTCCTTTCTGGAAACTTTGACTTCCCTGCCTTCATCGGGAGATTTGACTTTTTTCTGCTTCGCCCTCAAATCCTCAACCGCCCTTAAGCACTCGCGCCTTTTGCCGTCAAGAAGAAGAATACTGTCAAGCAGCTCTTCTTTGGCCCGCACGCCCATGCGCTTTTTAAAAAGCTCCTGATTGTCTCTCAGAAATTGAATATCTATCATAGCTTATAACCCAACTTAAATTCTTTTGCCCCCCCCCCTTTTGTGGTCATTCCCCTCACTCTATTTTACCATTCATACTAAGTTAAGCTCCTGCTTTACTTCTTTAGCCAGCATAATTTTCATTAACGACTGATAAGGCACCCCTTTTTTGTGAGCAATCATTTTCAATTGGTCCATTAGATGCGATGATAGATTCATTGAAATTTTTTTCACAGTGGGTTTTAATTCAGGGATGGGCACTCTTTCGCTCTTTGCCATATCCACAAACTCAGTGGCATCGTGTTTTGCCCAAAATTCAAACTCCTCGCTTTCATTTTTAAATTTCGGTAATTTTTTATAATTCTTTTGCATAAATCCCCCTTTCTTTTCTACTCATTAAATATTTCATATTATGAAAAATGTATCCCAAATTAGCGGCATTGTCAAGCGACGGTTTGTATTTTCAAAAACCAATTCTGAAACTCACCCTTTGTGAAGTGCCAAGTTCGGCATACGGCTTTATTGAGTAGTCAAGCGCATACGAGCCGAAGTTAAAACCTACGCCGCCGCCCAGACCTTCGTCCTCATTGAAGTCATTTGACTCCGCATTGCCGTAGATTGCTGACACAGCTTTCATCATATAACCCGCCCTCAAAACCATAAATCTCGCCGGACAAACCTGCATGCCCATTCTGAATGTTCTTTTTTCATCCACCGGCTCATACGCCATATCCGCCGTTAAACCGAACATTCCCGCAAACTTCAATACTCCGCCGAGCGTAAACATCAGCGGCAGCGGATATTTCTCCTCTATAAATTTCATATCCGGCCCAAGATTTCTGACGCTCAAACCAATTGATACTTTATCCGTCAGCTCTCTCATCGCTCCCATATCTATCGCAAAACCTTCCGCGCTCTCATCTGCTATTGTCTGCCTTATCAGTTTCACATTAACGCCTAACATATTTCTGCTGTTTAATTCTCTTGCCGCGGATATCGTAAACGCCGTATCCGCGCTCTCAAAATCAGCCGTCTGATTGCCGTCGCCATCCCTGCCGTCTATTTCGCCGCTCCTCATAGATATTACAGATATGCCCAAATTACCCCACATTACGGGGACAATACCCCCCGCGAAATCGTAGGTCATCCCCTGTATCCATGCCGTATGCGTAAATCCCGCCTGGAATCGCCCGCCTGAAGCTGAAAGCGCTCCGGGGCGCGCTATTCCCGCCGGATTATAATACAACGCTCCTATATCAGAAGACATCGCCGTATACGCTCCGCCCATAGCCTCCGCTCCCGCCGTCGGCGCTATCTTCAGAAATGAAGCTCCGCTTTTTCCCGTCTCCGCGCAAAGAGGAGAAAATTGAAATAGTAAAAAGTTTAAGGCGGCTGACAGAAAACAAATTTTAAATATTCTCATTTTATTTTTCGTCATTTTATCACCGCCATTTTGCCCGTCTTCTTCAGGGCAACGCCGTTTCTATTCGCTTTTATCAAATAAATATACACGCCGCTTGCTTTTCCCGATGTGTCCCACTCATATTCGTAAGCATTCTTTGCCGCAACATAATTATTTGACATATCACATCCGAAAACCTGCTCCCCCGCTATCGTAAATATCCTGAGGCTGACTGAGGCATCTTTCACTCCGCAATTAAAATGGAGCTTCGGATTTTCCCTCTTCGCCGGATTCGGATACGCGTAAACCTCTTTCAATTCAAACAC
>VMTI01000076.1 GCA_013791675.1 bacterium
AGTTTAAATTGGGTTATGAACATATCGCGGCCGAATATTATACGCCGTGTTCGGAAGCGTCGTGGACAAGGAACAGCGTAAACGGTGAGTGGAAGTTGAACGGCTCTTACAATAATTATCAGTACAGCGCAAAAAAGGGTTTTCCTTTTATCTTTGCCGGCTTCGCGAGAACTAAGGCGATTTCACCGTCATTTTCGGCTGGTTTTGAGACGGGTTTTTATATCCCTGTTTCAGATTCCGGCGACAGTTGGATGATTCCGTTTTTTTCCATATCTACAGCGGCTTCAACGGCGTACAACTGGCAGACGGCGCCCAGCACATGCTCGGCGCTTTACAACAGCGACCTCCGCAAACTTATGATCTTACCCGTTATGGCGCGCCTGGACTGGGACGCCCCTGGATTTTTGAACATTTCTCTCGGAGCCGGAATTTACATAACGCATCTTCAGATAGAGTCGGTCACGGGCGAAAAATTTTACGCAGATTATACCGACCTCGCGGGGAAAACGCACAGCCCGGGAGATGTGAGCGAATACAGTTTCTGGCGCAGCGAAACCAATATTATTCCGGCGGTAAAATGCGCTTTTACAACTCATCTTAAAGTTTCTGACAACTCGGATATGGAGTTAGGTTTTTCGGCGGGATGGCTCAGAAAAACGGAGTTTCTTGTTCAGGAATATAATATCGGAGGTGCAAACTTCCGCGATGCGGTTGTTATAGGCGGGCTGAATTACAGCTTCTCGGCGGGATGGAAAATTTTATTTTGAAAAAGATTTTTTCGGGCACAGCCCGCTGAGGAAGCAATCCCCGCAAAGCGGCGCGCGAGCTTTGCACACGGCCCGTCCGTGCTCAATCAGAAGATAAGACAATTTGCCGTAATATTTTTCCGGAAAAATCCGCATGAGGTCTTTTTCTATTTTCACGGGATTTTTTTCTCTGCTTAAACCCAGACGCTGGGAAAGCCGCCCCACATGCGTGTCAACAGGGATGCCGAAGATTTTTCCGAAAGCGTTATATAGAATGATGTTTGCTGTTTTACGGCCCACTCCCGGAAGCGATGTCAGCTCTTCCATGGTTTGCGGCACCTTTCCGCCGTGCCCGGCGATAATTTTTTTTGCGGATGCAATTATGTTTTTTGCCTTGTTCCGGTAGAAACCCGTTGAGCGTATGTCCTGTTCAAATTCTTTAATATCCGCGTTCGCGAAATTTTCTATGGCGCGGTATTTGGCAAACAGTTTTTCCGTTACGATGTTTACGCGCTTGTCAGTGCATTGCGCCGAAAGAATTACGGCCGCAAGCAATTCCCATGGATTGGCGTAATTGAGCGCTATTTTCGCGCGGGGATAGTTTTTACGCAGCAGCCGGTAAATATTTTCGGCTTTTTTTATCGGCAAAACTTTCCTTCGCCTAAAAATATACAGGACGTCCCCATTTTTCCCATTTTTCTCAGTTGGATTCGGCGTTGAGAACGACTGTGATGGAGGTGCCTTGCTTGACTTTCGCTCCGGGGTTGGGATATTGCCGGAGGATTACGTCAAAACGCTGGTCTATATTTGTTTCTTTTTTGACCATTCCAAGGACGAGGTTTTTAGATTTTAATATCAGGTTAGTCTGGGACAGAGTTTTATTCTTTAGATTCGGGACAGTCGTCATTTCGGCTCCGGAACTTACAACAAGAATGATTGCCGCGCCGCGTTCGCACCATGCGGAGGCTGCGGGTATTGTGCGTATAACTTTACCTTCCTCAATTTCGTTTGAATTTTCTTTCTGCTCACTCCCTGGTTTTAGCGAGCATACGCTAAGCGCTTCTGCGGCGTCCCCGACGGAAAGTCCGCGCACATCGGGAACAGCCATGCTGAAAGCCCCGCCTGAAACCCATGCGTCAATATTTTTTCCGGATTTCAAAAGTGAACCGGCCGCGGGGCTCTGCCTGAAAATCATGCCTTTTTTACCTGCTGCGGTGAATTCCTGTCCGGCTATATTGAGCTTAAAGTTTTTGGACGCCAGAAACAGTTCGGCAAACTCAGGGCTTTTTCCCGAAATATCGGGGACGGGGGACGCTTTTCTGCAAATTTCAGGAACGGTCAGATATTTTTCGCTTATCAGGACGTATGACGCGAAAGAAATTAAAGCGGAGATAATGATAACGATGAGATAGTGATAAAATTTCATAAAATTTTACTCCTTGTTGGATTTAAGAATTATTATTTCAACACGCCTGTTTTTTAACTGGCCCGCGCGGTTGCGGTTTGAGGCGATGGGTTTTTCCTCGCCGAATCCGCTCACCAGAAATCTTTCTTTTGACAGGCCTTTAGAAACCAGATAATCGCGTATGGACTGCGCTCTCTGGAGAGACAGTTTTTTATTGTAATCATCGCTTCCGACGGAATCGGTGTGGCCTTCTATACTGATTTTATTTTCAGGATAGGCTTTGGCGAGATCAACGACTTCATTCAGAGATTTGTTGGCAGAGCTCTGAAGCTTCGCTTTACCGCTTCCGAAAAGTATGTTTGACGAAAGATTCACTTTTAAGCCTCGCGCGTCTTCCTGGATTTTAATTTCCTTTGTCACGACTTTGGGCGGCACATGCACCCTTAATTTAGCTTTTATCGGAGCGCTCTTGTTTCTCAAAGAATCTGTAAGAATCAGCTCGGCGGAATAAATTCCGTTGGGAACAACCCTGCCGTAATAATCGTCTTTGCCGTCCCACGTGACGCTTTCGGGCACCGCGCCTTTTCCTTCAAACAGCTTTACGGGCGTATCTTTTTCGTCTGATATTTCCAGCGACCAGCGCGCGATAAAAGTCATATCTTTAGAACTGATATTAAATAGCATCGTGTCGTCTTTACCGTCACCGTCAGGTGAAATAATTTCCGGTGACACTTTCAGGTCCGACTCAGGCGCGGAGCAGTCGATTATGACCGTGTCGGAGCTTGTGATAACGAGTTTTTTGCTGAAATGCGCCGAAAAAAAAGCTGTGTATTTACCGTCGGGGAGAGTCCCACCGTCCGAATTTTTTCCGTCCCATTTAATGGAAGATGGCGTTTCGTCGGGCCAGCTCATCTTTCTTACCGTTTCTCCTTTATCGTCGCATATATAAAGCAGCCATGCGCGGAGCTTGTAATCTCCTGTTATCTCTATGGCAATATCCGTTGAGTCAAGGTCGCCGTCGCCGTTTGGCGAAAACATAAAAGGGGCGGCCTTGATGGCCAAGCCGGGAGGAACTTTCGCGCCCCGCAAATGAGAAACAAATAACGGAAGCGTTAAAACAGCGCCGAGAAAAATAATAATTTTGTTCATAAACAAACCCTCATACTTTACAACACCGTTAGCAATCGTTTTTTATGATATAAACACATAGCTTTTCTGTCAATGTGACTTTTCTCCGCATGCGGCATTTGGTTGCGGGGCCGTTAAATTTTGTTAAATTTTATTGGTGTTATGATTGATTTTTATTCGGCTTATTTATAAACTTTAGTCCGGCGGATACGCCGCCGAAAAATGAAATTATATTTTAAGGAGAAATAAAATGAGAACTTCAAATCCTGCGCTGAATTCAAAAATTTTTGAAGTGTCAGCGAATTATTCGTCTTCGGAGAAAATGACTCTGCAGGGAACCGTCAATAAATCCGGAGCTCTGCTTTTTCTGCTGGCCGTGTCGGCTTTGTGGGTGTGGCGGAATTATTTCAATTCAGATGTTCAGACGGCGGCTGTGGTCGCCGCGCCTATGATAATAGGCGGAATAGGAGGATTTGTTGTAGGTTTGATAACTGTATTCGCGAAAAAAGCCGCGCCTTTCACGGCTCCTCTTTATGCCGTTCTTGAAGGCCTTTTTCTCGGCGGTTTTTCCGCCATTCTGGAAGGCCGTTATCAGGGGATAGTAATTCAGGCGGCGGCTTTGACTTTAGCCGCGGCGGGGTGCCTTCTGATGGCTTATACGTCGGGCCTTATAAAAGTGACCGACAATTTCAAGCTGGGCGTTGTCGCCGCGACCGGCGGCATAGCGCTGATATATCTTCTGACTTTCATATTACTTGGTCTCAAGTTTCTAACGCAACACCAACCAACTTTTTAAACGCATCATAAGGTGTCTCCCAATCCAAAACTTTTCGCGGTCTGCCGTTAAGCAG
>VMTI01000139.1 GCA_013791675.1 bacterium
ACTTTTATAACGGGTTTCCCCGGGGAAACAAAAAAGCGCTGCAGGAAACTGATAGAAGATATCAAGAGAATTAAATTCAGTTGGGCGGGGGTCTTTAATTATTCTCCCGAAAAAGGTTCCGCAGCCGCGGCTTTGGGCGGCAGGCCTTCCTCTGCCGTCGCGCTTCTTAGGGCGAAAGAAGTTATGAAAGTTCAGCGTAAAATAAGTTTTGATTTTGCGCGGTCAGCGGTGGGCAGTCATCTGGAAATTATAGCGGACAGCGCCTTTAGGGGACGTACGGAATTTCAGACGCCCGGGGTGGACGGCGAGGTTATATTTCTGAAAAAACAGCGTCCGGGGAGTGTAAAAAAAATGACAATCCTGAAGGCGAAGGGTTATGACCTTATCGCGTAATGCAACGGCCGTGGATGCTGTTCGACGCCGGCGCGATAGCTCAGCGGCCGCTGAGCGGCCGATAGAACATTCAGTTTAGCATATGATAAAATTTCAGCATAATACCATGGCGGCGCTTATTGCCGCGTTTGCTTTTCTTTTTTATATGCGCACATCTTCCGGCGATCTTGCCGCTTACAGGGACACAGGTGAGCTTGCTTCTGTTTGCGCGACTCTTTCCGTGGCTCATCCGCCGGGTTATCCCGCCTACACGCTTTTGGGCAAATTTTTTAACACGGTTCTTCTTTCCGGAAATCCCGCATACAGGACGAAAATGATGAGCGCATTTTTTGCGGCGCTCTCGTCGGCGCTTTTTTTCTTTCTTTTTCTCCACATGGGAATTAATCCGTTCACGTCGTCGGCGCTTTGCCTAGTGTTTATTTTTTCAAGAGTGAACTGGCTTTTGGCAATTGTGAGCGAATCCTATGCTCCGGATTTATTTTTTACGCTTATTCTTTTTTATACGGCTTATTTTTTAAAAGCGTATCCGAAGAAACTTTTTGTTTTCTCTTTTCTCGCCGGTTTGAGTATGGGCATCCGTCCCACACCCGTACTTGCTCTGCCGTCGTTCGCTTTGATTTTTCTGACAAGGCATTCTTTCCGATTAAAAGATTATCTTAAAGCTTTCGGTTTTTTTCTATTCGGCGCTTCCGTGTTTTTCTATCTGCCGATAAGGTCATTGGCGAATCCGCCCATAGACTGGGCTGACCCGCAGAGTATCCATCAATTTATTTATTCGGTGACGCGCAAGGCTTATGGCCACGGCCTTGATAAAATTTCCGATTTTTATACGATGAAGGAAACATTTCTCCCCCAGCTTTACGTTTTTTCCAAAAATCTTTTTTTTCAGTTTACGCCTGTGATTTTTTTATTCGGCATCGCGGGTATTGTCCGGGGTGCAAAAAACAATCTGTTAATAAAGGCTCTTTTTATTCTCTTTATCGTCACCGGGCCTTTTTTTCTTCTTATTTCGGGGATGCCCGCGAATGAGCACGCTCTTGTGATAGTGGAGGCGGCCTACCTTATTCCCTTTGCCTGTTTTTTTGTGTTTGCCGCATACGGATTTAAAAAGGTGCCGGCGTGTTATGCCGCTCCGGCTATTTTGCTTTGCGCTGTGGGGCTATTTTTTGCGAACGCGGAAAAACTTAATCATCGTCGTGATTTTTTCGCGCGCGACTGGGCGGAAAATGTTTTTACTTCAACTCCGCGCGGGTCTATTGTTATGCTGCGCAAGGATGTGCAGTTGTTTTCGTTGTGGTATGAGAATATCACCCGCAAAAAGAGAGCGGATTCTCTTTTTCTCGCGCAAGGCATGATGCGGGCGCCGTGGTATCAAAAACAGCTTTTGCGCGGCGGGGGTATTGTTTTCCCAGCAGCCGATCTTGCCTCCGACGAGTTTTTCAGGAAGTTCATTTTATTAAACAGCAATGTTTACATAACAAATCATTTTGAAGCGTCGAGCGATTTTTTCAAAGAGGCGAAGCCTTTTTCAGCAGGGGCGCTGCGCGGTTTCGGCACGCCCGTCGTTGACTTCAGATCTCCGTCCGCCGGAGATAGCCTTAAGCAAATGTTTTTTTCCGGCGAATTTTCGTCTATGTTTTATGATGATTTTTATGCCAAAGAACTTTGCGGCGATTATTCTGACGCTTTCAGCGCGCGGGGCCTTGAATTTTATGCCGGAGGTGATTTTGCCGCGGCAGAAAAGTTTTTTCTGAAAGCTGTCGCCTTCAATCCGTATAATTCCGCGGTTCTGTATAACATAGCCGCCTGTTCTTACGAATTGGGGAAATACGAAGCCGCGCTCAAATATTATTCTTTCGCCCGTTTCGCTCTCGGCAGAGAATATAGAGATAAACGCTCGGCGTCTTTTATAGACAATTCGCTTGCGAGAAATTATAATAATGCGGCGGCGGTTTACGAAAAACTCGGGAATGATGATAAGGCGCTTGATTGTTATAAAATATCAGTTGAGAAGGATCCGGCGTTTGCCCAGGGTTATTATAACTGCGGGGTTATTTATTGGAAAAAGAAGGAATGGGATAAAGTTATTTCCAGCTTTGAGGCCTGTTTGAGAGTGGATCCTCAAAACGTACAGGCCCGCCATTATCTTGAAATGCTGAAAGGTAGAAAGGGCTTGAGCCCTGATTTAGAAAAGAGGAGTAAGAAATTATGATTATTAATAAGCTGATTTTCAGAGAGTACGACATCAGGGGTATCGCCGACACTGATTTAAATGCCGCGGCGGTTGAGAAAATAGCGGGGGCTCTCTCGGCTATGTTTTTTGAAAAGAGCGTAAAAAAAATAATAATCGGCAGGGACGGCAGGCTTTCTTCCCCGGGAATATCCAGTCAATTGATTGATTCTTGTTTAGCCTGCGGTATGGATGTCGTTGATATAGGCCTCGTAGCCTCGCCGGTTTTTTATTTTGCCTGTCATCAAATGAAAATTAACGGCGGCATAATGATAACGGGCAGCCACAATCCCCCCGAATATAATGGAATGAAAATATCTCTTAATCAGGCGACAATATACGGTGAGGACATAAAGGCCATACTTGAAAGAGTGGAAGCGGGCGAATCCCCGAAAGGCGCCGAAGCCGGGGCACTTGTCAATGTTGATATTGTGCCCGAATACAGAAAATACATCAGAGGGGACATAAGCATAGGCAGAAAACTCAAAATTGTCATAGATTCCGGCAACGGCGTCGGAGGCGGCATAATTATACCTGCTTTGAGGGAGATGGGGGTGGAGGTTAAGAGCTTATTTGAGGAAGTGGACGGCAATTTTCCGAATCATTTTCCGGATCCCACCGTGCCGGATAATTTGAAGGCGCTTATAGAGGAAGTTAAAAATGAAAAAGCTGATTTCGGCGCGGCTTTTGACGGCGATGCCGATAGAATAGGCGTTGTGGACGAAAAGGGGAATATTATTTGGGGCGACCGCCTTATGGCCCTTTTCGCAAAATCGCTTCTGGCGAAAACCCCCGGAGGAAAAATAGTGTTTGAGGTCAAGTGCTCCAAATCTCTCCCCGAAACAATAGAAAAACTCGGCGGTAAAGCCATTATGAGCAGAACGGGGCATTCTCCCATAGAGGCGCGCATACAGGAAGAAAAGGCTCTGTTTGGCGGCGAGATGAGCGGACACATATATTTTAACGACAGATATTTCGGTTATGATGACGCGCTTTACACGGTGGCGCGCCTTATTGAATTGGTCTCTTCTTCCAGTCAAACGCTGTCCTCTTACCTGGACGATGTGCCGTCGTATCCCATAACCCCCGAAATAAGAGTGGATTGCGCTGATGAAATCAAGTTTGATGTCGTGGACAAATTGTCCACGCATTTTCAGAGGACGAATAAGGTTATAACCATAGATGGAGCGAGAATAATTTTTGAGGACGGCTGGGGCCTGTGCCGGGCTTCCAACACCGGGCCTGTTCTTGTTATGCGTTTTGAGGCATCTACGGAAGAGGGCGTTGAGAGGATAAAGAAGGAAGTGACGGACGTTCTCAACAAGATACTGGCAGAGCATAAAAAAGCGGAGAAGAAGAGATGAGTCATAGAACATCTCTTGCTCATGAGCTCTTAGGATGATTTATTTTCTGCTGTCAAGCGGAATTGTTATAGCGGAATAACCTCTCAAAATGGATTATTCACTTAAAAAAAGCCCATCCAAGATGCAGCTTTTTCCGCTGATTTTAGCGTATATTAGATTTTTTACGGACATTATATTTCGTTTCATACGTTCTATTATGAAACGTCTTAAATATTTGCGCATTGTTGTGCGAGGCTTGCAGCGTAAGGCACTGCGGCTACGAGTATGTCGCCCTACATCATGCTCAAATTATAATTGCATTGCATATAAATGAAAATTTCAGTAAAAAAAATAGTTGAAAATAAATATTTTTTCCCGATGCTCCTGGTGAGTCTTATAATTGTTTACTTCTGGAAAATAATTTTTTCCGGTTATTTTATTCCGGGGCTTGACGCTATTGTTCAAAATTTTCCGTTCAAGCATTTTTTAACGGAAAATCTCAAAAATGGTTCTATTCCTCTCTGGTGCCAACACATAGGATCAGGATGCCCGCTTTACGCAGAAGGGCAGGGCTCTTTTTTTTATCCTCTGAATTTTTTATTTTTATTATTCTCCGCTCCCTTATCTTTCAATCTTATGCTGGTTTTTTCGTTTTTTTCAATGTCGTTGTCATCATATTTTTATTGCAGACTTATAGGGCTTGATTGCTTCTCTTCCTTGTTTGCTTCAATAGTCTTTACCTTCGGAAGTTTTACGGTGCTTCATTTGGGCAACAGCAATCTGCTTTATGCTATGAGCTGGATGAGCGGTTGTATTTTTTTTATAGAACTGTTTTTTAGGCGCATGAATAGGTGTTGGATTCTTATTGCAGGTCTTATTTTTTCCCTTCAGATATTGGCGGGATTTCCTCAGATTACCTGTTACAGTTTTCTTTTCTGCGCGGCGTATTTTATTTTTCGCCTGATTGTTTCAGCCAAGCCGATAGCGAAACCTCTTGCCGCGGCACTGATAGCCGCTGTGATAGGCGCTGGCATGGGGGGGATACAGCTCTTACCTACAATGGAATTGGCAAAAGTTTCAAGTTATAAAAACGCAGGGTTTTATCAATCACATCCGGAGGATATGGTCACATTTATAAATCCTTATTTTTTGGGGAACCCTGCAAAAAAAGAATATGGAAGAAATCCTGTTCTTTTTTCCCTGGAATGTCATTATATAGGGGTTCTTCCCATTATTATGGTTTTACTGGCGCTTCCTTTCATTTTTCGCAGAAGATTTGTCTCTTTTTTCTTTTTTGCGGCGATGTTTTCGCTTATTTTGATTTATGTAAAACCGGTTTTCTTTTTCTTTGCGAAATTTGTCCCCGGTCTCGGCCTTTTCCGGTTTCCTCAAAGACTGTATCTTCTTGTGCAGTTTTCTTTTGCCGTCCTGGCCGGGTTCGGAATGCAAAGAATAGGGAAAAATGTTTTGAAAACAGCGGTAATAGCCGTTACGGCAGTGGAATTGTTTATCTTCGGCTTCGGCATCCGTTCATCGGTGAAAACGGAGGGAATAATAAAAGCGCCGCTTACTGCCCGTTTTTTGAAAAAAGATTCAGACATCTATAGAATTTACGCTTACAAATATTTTGAAACACACAGAATGCTTTTCGAAAAAAGTATGGAGCTAAAAACGAAATTCCCATATGAAGTTTTCATGGAAATGCAGTGCCCTGATACAAATCTTCTTTGGGGTTTGGACAGCGCCTGTTTATATTTCTCGCTGTATTTAAAAAGATTTGTAAAATTCGACCAATTTATAGACAGCCAGATAAAGATGTCTCCGTCTGGAGCGGTGGTTTCTGAAACTGCCGTTAAACTGCTTGGGATGCAGAATGTAAAATATATCATAAGCGCGATTCCGCTTGAATCATCTTTTCTAAAACTCGCGCAGACGATTAAAAATCCGCCTTGGCCGGATGTATTTCTTTATGAAAATGCAAAGTTTTTGCCGAGGATATTTATGGCCGGCAAAGCTGTAGTTTTAAATGATATTTCAAAAATGGAAAAAGCATTAACGGCGTTTAATCCGCCGCACGAAGTTATCCTGGAGGAATATCCGGGCAGAACAGATTACGGCTGCGGAAAATGGAATATAAGCGGCGCCGCTTTTTTAACGGACAAAGTTTCTTTCAATGTGTTTTCCGAGACAGGAGGATTTATTGTTTTCTCGGACACTTATTATCCGGGCTGGAAAGCTTTTATAGATGGCAAGGAAACGCATATATACAGGGCTAATTACAGATTTAAGGCTATACAGGCAGATAGAGGCCGGCATTTTGTGGAATTTGTATTTAAACCGCGGGACTTTTCTTTTGGCGCCGCTCTGTCCGCTTTTTCATTAGTCTTGTTTCTAACGGCACTCTATATCTTGACAAAATTTAAGTGTAAGTTTTATAATGAGGCCAATTAAGTTCGAGGGGAGATATTAACAGCAGGTTAAAAAATGATTAAACTTGAGGACGTTAAAAAATACTATGGCGATTTTAAGGCGCTGGACGGAATCTCATTTGAGATTGCGAAAGGCGAAATCGCCGCTTTTCTCGGTCCTAACGGCGCCGGCAAAACCACCACAATGAGAATAATATCAAACTATTTTCCGGCCAGCTCGGGTTCGGTTTCAATAAAAGGCCTCTCACCCTCCGAGGGAAGGCGCTTTATTGGTTATATGCCGGAATCCAACCCGCTTTATCCTGAGATGTTTGTTGAGGATTATCTCCGTTATGTTCTCCGGCTTCGGGGGATAAAAAACGCCGCCCTCTTAAAAAATGCTGTGGAGAAATGTTCTCTGAAAGATGTGATGTCAAAAAAAATAGGCGAGCTCTCAAAAGGTTACAGACAACGGGTCGGTCTGGCCGCGAGCATTGTGCATGATCCTGAAATTCTCATACTTGACGAACCCACTATAGGCCTTGACCCTAACCAGATAAGGGGAATAAGGGCTTTAATAAAAGAATTGGGCAGAGAAAAAACGGTTATTATTTCAACGCACATCCTTTCGGAAGCCGCGGCTATGGCGACCAGAATAATCATAATCAACGAGGGTTCTCTGGTTATGGACAGCCCCGCGGATAAACTTGAAAGTTCTTTTTCGTCAAAAATTATTCTTAATTTTGAGAAATTTCCCGAAGATATAGACGCGCTTAACAAAATCAGCGGCATTGAAAACATTTCGCGCGGAGAAAAGGGAATTGAGATATCCTATGCGCTGGGGAATGATATAAGAGGCGAAGTTTTTGCTTTCTGCGCGGCGAAAAAATGGAAGGTAGTGGAAATGTTCACTAAGAAAGAAGGCCTTGAGGAAATTTTCAAAAAACTCACTGGCGAAAACGCGAGCGGCCTCGCCAAAGGGCTTTCCGCTAAGGCAAAATTGCCGGGTGGAGAAGAAAGATGAGAATGGATGCCGTTCTTACAATAGCGAAAAAAGAGTTCAGGGATTATTTCACAAGCCCTGTGGCTTATATAATACTCACGGTTTTGTGGCTTGTTACTGGCTGGTTTTTTACGTCTTCCATATTTCTTATAGGCGAGGCGACGCTGGCGGGGATTACATCAAATCTTGACCTGCTTTTTGTTTTTATAGTGCCGGCCATAGCGATGAGGCTTATATCCGACGAGAAACGTTTCGGCACGATTGAAAATCTTTTGACAAGCCCTATAAAAGCGAAAGAAGTCATCCTCGGCAAATATATAGGGTCGCTCGCGGTGATTTTTATAGCGCTTCTAGGCATGGCCGTTTATCCTGTGTCGCTGTCTTTTATAGGCCGGCTTGACTGGGGTTATGTTCTCGGTGTGTTCGCCGGGTATTTTATGCTTGCGGGAATGTATCTGGCGGCGGGGCTTTTCGCGTCGTCTATAACCGCGCAGAATGTATCGGCCTATCTCATATCTTTTGTCATTTGTTTCGCGTTCTTTATGCTCGGGAAAGTGCTGCCCTTTCTGCCGGATTTTCTGGCGGGCGCGTTTTCCTTTATCGCTTCCGATACGCATCTGGGCAACATTTCAAAAGGCGTTATTGATATGAGGGACATAATGTATTTCGTCACTTTTTCAGCGCTGTTTCTCGTTCTGTCCGAGTGGAGACTTTCGGCGTTTAAAAAGAAAAAGAACACCGCCTCGTTTATATTTCTGGGAATACTCGCGGTGGCCAATTATTTCGCGTCTTATTACTTTTTCAGAATTGATATGACATCGGTAAAATCTTATTCGCTTTCAAAAGCGTCAAAGAAAACGGCAAAAGCTTTTGAGGAACCTGTTTTTATTAAAGCGTATTTTAACGGTGACCTTCCGGCGCAATATATGAACATCAAAAATTATCTCGCCGATATTCTGCAGGAATACAAATCGTACAACAGAGCGAAAATAAAATATGAATTTAAAAATCCCTCGGGGAATCCCGAAGTGATGAAAGAGGCCGCTGAGTCGGGGCTATCCCAGATACAATTCACAAAAATCGCGGCTGATAAATACGAGGTGCATGACGGATACATGGGGCTGGTCATGTATTACGGCGACAGAAAGGAAGTGATTCCGTACGTAAAAGACACATCCGGCCTTGAATATGTGCTGACCTCATCGTTTAAGAAGCTCCTCAACCCCGCCCGACGCAAAATAGCTGTAATCAAAGCTTTTGGTTCGGGGGATTTTTCCGAAGCTCCCGAGCTTGAAGCGCTTATCAGGGAAAATTACGGCATAGAGGAATTGAGCCCCGGCTCGAGCGCCGACGGTTTTTCGGCGGCCGTGCTGCTTTCGCCAACGGATGAAATGAAAGATGAAGACCTTGAATGGTTTCACGCCGTTACTGAAAAACTGCCGACGGCTATTTTTATAGACCAGCTGAATGTTCCCATGGACACCTTTTACGCTGCAAAAAACAAATGCGATATGGCGAAACTTCTCGCTCCTTACGGCGTTAAACTTTATGACGGAACTGTTCTTGATATGCAGAATCAGAGAATAGGCGTGCAGCAGCAGAGAGGATATTTTACGATATCCAATATTGTGAATTATCCGCCGCTTGTCTCGGTCACGAATTTTAGCCCAAGCCCCATAAGTGCCAGAATGGAAAGAGCGGTTTTGCCTTACGTTTCGGCTTTTGAAATTAAGGAAAGCAGCTCATCGGGTATCGCGGCTTTTGCTTTTTCGTCCCAAAAATCATGGCTTGACACGATAACAGTCTTTAATCCGCTGCAGAAATTTCTAAAACCCGTTGATGCCCCGGAGGGCCCCTTTGCGCTGGCCGTCACGGTTGTAAAGGCGCCTTTGCGAATGGCGCTTCTAGGCACCTCAAGGTTTATAGATTCCTCAATCGCGCAGGACCCGTCCAGCGCGTCTTTTTTCCTCAATATTGTTGATTGGCTCGCGCAGGAAACAGATCTGATAGAAATAAGAAACAAAGGCGTTTTGTTCCGGCCGCTGAAAAAAATATCCGATTCATCCAGAATTATTTTCAAGTACGTTAATATTTTTCTCAGCCCTGTTCTTATTTTATTCGCGGACATGATTTTGTGGAGAAACGGTCGCTTAAAGAGGGAATATTTTAAAAAGATTTATGAATCGTAAATTATCCGTTATACTCGGAATACTTATTCTTTTGGCTGTCATACATCATTTTATTAAAAACTCATCGTCGGGAATAAAGCCATTTGCAAATATAAAGGCCGCGCGCGTGATTGAAGTGGAGAACATGGCTTCAAAAGATAAATTCTGTCTTATCAAATCCCCCGCAGGCTGGGAAATAATTACTTCAACAAATTACCCTGCAGATTCCAGGCGCGCGGAAAGCCTCGCTAATGAGATTAAAAATTTGAAGTTTGAAACCGTTATTTCTTTTTCTGAAAATAAGCGCTTTGAGCATGAACTCAGCTCCGCCGCCGCCGTTAAGGTGAGCGCCGGGGCCTTCTTCGCGGGAAAGAAAATGGTATCCGTTCTTGTGGGGAAACGCGCGTTTGACAGAAATCATTTTTACGCGGGTTTTGAAAATGATAAAAAGTCATATCTGGCCGGAGGTTTAAGAAGGGAGCTTCTTTTATCCCCCGCCGAATATTACAGAAACCGCCGTATATCTAAGGTCGCGGAAGAGGACGCCGCGGTTTTGAAAATAAAAAGCGGCAAAAAAATATACGAAGTTTCCAGGAGTACATCAGGATGGAATTTTCAGGGACCGGCGATGGATGATTTTTATAAGGCCATGTCATATTGCCTGAATATGGGGGCTTCTGATTTTTATGACACTAATTTTGTTCCGGCGTACACCATAGAAATAACAAAAAAAGACGGCGCAACCGTGACATGGGAATTCGGAGAAGCTGAAAAAAATAAATTCTGCGCCCGCGTTCCCTCATCAAACGGCGGCTATATGATATCGACGGAAAAAGCCGCGGCAATCATTAAATTTTTTCAAAAACATGCTTCGAAATAGTTTTGTGACATAAATCACGTCAAAAAGTCTTGACACGCCTTGCGCGGTATTATAGAATTTAGCGTATGAAAAAATTTATGGATAGAATCAATCTGCGGTCGGGTGACGGCCGCGGGCATATCGGTATTTCCGGGAGGAACGTTATTATGAAAAATTTTATTAAAGGGATGGCATTGATGCTTTTTGTCTGTTCAGCCGCAATGGCGGGAAACATTACAGGAACTATAAATTATTCAGGCGCCAATTCGGGTGACCTTTATGTGATGGTAGGACACGGTACCCCGGATACAGGGGGTACGGGTAATCTTCCTGTCTTCAGCACCCAGATTGTTTCAGGATATTCCTTTCCTTATAATTATGACACGGGCAATATATCGACGGGTACAGATTATAATGTTTTCGCATGGATAGATTCAACAGCCGACGGCAGTTATGACTCTGCCAGCGAAGCGGGCGGGATGTATTCTCCTGCGCCGGTGACGGTTTCGGTCGCGGCGCCAACTTCAAATATTGATTTTACCTTGCAGGATCCGGGCGCCGCTCCGTCGGGAGTTACGATTGATGTTGACGCTGACGGTTATGATTTTTCGGCGGCCACGACAGCCGTATGGGGTTCGGGCGCGGACATAATGTTTTCGTCGGGCACCGTTACGGCTGGTGTTCTGGAGCTTGAAGTTTATAACCTTGATATTTACGACGCGGGAACAGGTTGGTCTGATGTAAACAGCGTCAACACTTTTGACAACACCGGGTCAGGTTCCAATCATATTGAACCCTTGGTTGATCACTATTACACATTTAAGGACGATGTTAATAAGGAAACCGTGATAAAAGTTAACGCCGTTTCGGCTACCTCGATTACATTTGAATATAAGTACGATTATATGTCCGCCGGCACAAGTGGCTATACCTATTATGACACCGGAGCTGGGATTCCTGTGTCATTTGAATCTATTGTTGTCACTTCGGACGGCTGCGATAATATAATTTCGCCAAACAGCGACAATAATGATGACGAGTTCAGAGTGAATTATGTTTTAACTTCACCGTCGGCGACCATAATGAGCGGCGGCGGCGCGCAGGTCAGAATTGTGGCCGATACTAACAATAATGGTTACGCGGACACTTTTAAATGGGAGCAGGTGATGTGGGAAAATGACGCACCGCATTTCATACCTGCGACCGCGATTTCAACATCAAGCACATACTATAACGTAAACGGTAATGACTGGTGGGGCTATTTTAATTCACTTTCGCAGGATGCAAAAGACGCTTTGAAGCTGAGTTATCAGGAACTGGACGCTATCCAAGCGAATTCGGATTATGATTTCTGGGAGTGGATAGGCCAGAGCGAGTTTACCGAGCAGGGGGGCGTATACAAAACAAATCCCAGAATGGTGAGTATTAATTTTTCATGGGACTGGCTGAAAAGAATTCCTTTAAATGGGGATTGCAAAATTTTTATAGAAGCTGCGGCTCCGTGGTTTTCGCCGCAGACACTTTTGCTGGGAGAGTCCACTTCCACTATTGTCAGTGTCACAGGAGTGGACGTTATCAGAGGCACGGTCACTCTTCCCGGAGGAGCGCCTGCCGCTTTTGCCGAAGTCAACGCCGGAAATCAGTACAGCTGGAATCGCACTTATACGGATGAAAACGGTGTATATAAGATGAGAGGACTGGGCGTGGGAACTTATCGTATGGAAGCGAGAAAAGCCGGTTTTACGATGGCCCGCAAAGATAATGTTGTCCTTTCAGGCGATGAGGCTTGGCAGAATTTTGAGCTTGGCGACGGAGTTAAAATTACCGCCACGATTCAGCTGCCCGCTCCGTTTCAGCCCTATACCGACCAATGGGGAAATACTGTTACTGAACTGTGGGGCAATCTTGACGCGTGGAGTATGAACAGCCCCGACGGCGGCTGGGCTAATTTCAGGATATCAAGCGGGGCCTCCAGCGCAAAATGCGTACTTCCTCTGGTAGAGGGGACTTACAATATAAGAGCTAACGCAAACAAATATGTGTCAATTTCAACGACTGTGGTTCTCAAACCGGCAGCTTTAGGCGGTGTTCTCGGAGCAGGCGCGACATTTTACACCATGACAATAGGCCTAAATCCCGCCGTGGATATAAAGGGATACATTGTCATAACCAGCACCAATATTAACGAGCTTCAGCAGAGATATGTTGATATTAACGCGAGGTCGACGGATAACATTGTTTGGGCGTGGGGCCAGAGAGAATGGGACCAGAATCAGTGGAACATTTATGCTTCAAGCACGGTGATACCTTTTACCGTTTGGAATGTCACGCCGAATAAAGGCTATGAACTGCAATTTAATAGTCAGTACTATGCGCAAACTTCGACGACTGTCACTGTGGGAAACACTAGTCTCGTGATGACAAAAGCCAATGCCATAGAAATAAACGAAGGTGAGGTGATAAGCGGCAATGTCGTTATTAACTGGTCTCCGACAACTTATGCCATTTACAAAAATCAGGCGTGGCCTGACGCCGGTGTGTCCAAGATATGGCTGAATATTGACGCTTTTGACGAGCAGGCGCAGCAGGGGAGAAATATAGGTTTTTCCGTTCCTATAAGCTCGGATTCTAGTACACCCGTGATAGCCCCTTATGTTATTGCAGGCTTGACGGCAGGCAGACAATATCAGATGAATATTTGGGGACTGAATCAGGGTTTTGAGCAGTCGGACAGATGGATGAAAGTGAGCGCGGGAAGCACAAAAACAATTACTTTTAATCCGTTTTCCGGCAAGATAACCGGCACCATTCGTAATCAGGAGGCTACCTCAATCAGCTCAATGACAATAAGTATAAGCTGTCAAAAACTTTGGATGGGAGATCGGAATACGCCCGGAGCCGTTATTCATCCCGATGCTGCCGGAAATTATTCTATTGAAGAACTGAGCACCGGCGAACATACAATTACAATAATGGAACTGGGCGCAAACGGTCTTCCTCTTGGAAATTACGGAATGGTGCAGAAAAGAGCGGTTGTTGAAAACGGTCAGACAGCTGCGCTCGGAAATATATATTTGAAACAGGCAGGGCAAATCAGCGGAACCCTTGTTCTCAATTCCGCAAAATATTCAACTTGGGATGATGTTTACCGGGTCAGCACACAGCCATATACCGTATATGACAACAGGATGAATCCTACCCAGATAGCAGGTATCCCGCCGGTGATTATGGCTCTTTCGGTGAAACAGATGAAAAGGGGAGGAGATCCTATGAGTTCGTCCCTGAAGAAATTTATATTGCCGTCTTGGAATTACGAAGCTGGTTCCGCTACCGCGACTTTTACAATAAAAGGCCTTGCGGAAGGAAGTTATGTAATTGTTCCGCCGTTGTTTTTTGATAAAAGTAATGACGGCCAGGCCGGAATGTTCGGAGGCCAGTTCTCTCCCAACGGCGATCTCGCGTCTAATATTCCCATGATGCCGCTTGCCACGGGCGAAACAAAAGAGTTGCCGCCGCTTACGCTTATAGACGGCGTTAAGGTCAAGGGTACCGTCCAGAGATCTCAAACCGGAGTTGAGGGGCATTACTGGATTGAAATTGTAAGCAGGGAAAATTATACGCCTGTTTCTCCGGGGAAGCCAATTGATTTCTTTGACGCGACTCAATGGGGAGACGCGAGTCAGAAGAATACGCTGAACAGCCCGACACAGAGCTTCAGCTTCTCATCAATATATCCCGGCAAATACAACGCTATGATACGAGTGTGGGACCAGAGCTATAAAGACGCTATAGTGCCGTTTGAAATTCCAGCCGGCTCCACAAAGACAATTGATCTGGGGACCATAATGCTGAAGAAAGGAGCCAATATTACCGGCACTCTCAGAGATAAGGATACAAGCGGTGTTGTTTATGACGGTGTCAGGGTGCGGTGTGAAAGCATTCCCAGGAAAGAAGGAACCCGTCGGGAGACGCGTGATTATAAGGACCAGTGGGCTGACCCTGAAATAAGAATAAGTTCCACAACCGGGATATTTAAACTGAAAAATCTACCCGCCGGCACTTATGAAGTGTCAGTGCAGTGCAGCAAAAGCGATCTTTCTTACGCGTATGTACAGAAGAGGATAGTCGGTGTCGTGGTGCCGGAATCAACGGGCGATGTTGATTTGGGAACAATAGAATTAAAGAAAGGCAAAAATATTTCCGGTGTTGTGATGACGCCAAACGATTCTGGAATTTTGGTACCTGTTCCCAATGTAAAAGTTGAGGCCGCACCCATGTTCGGAATGACGCACGATTGGTCCGATTACCGGACGGATTCGCAAGGAAAATTTGTGCTGAAAGGTTTGGACCCTGATGTCGTTTACTGGAAAGTGACGGCCGCGCCGCGTCCTGAGGTGTGGAACAGGTGGGAGGACGCAGAGTATTACGCGCCGTCAGTTAGAAAGAATGTCATCATAGGAAGCACGAAGACTGTGATTACGGTGGGGCTTCCCGTTAAAGGAATAACGGGTGTTGTGATGACGCCGATAATTTCCTCCAAGGATAAAATGGAAATACTGATGCCGGAGGGCTTCGGTGATGATAAAGCCGGACTTAAAACTTTCGGGGCCTTTATTATTGTCCAGAACATCGGCGAAAGATATGCTGATCCTTTTGACGGTTATCAGACTATCAGCCGCGCGCCTTTCTGGGAAGGGCCTGACGGGGGGCCGGGCAGGTGGAAATCATCCTTTACCATTATGGGTCTCAGTGTAGGCAGTTACAACATGCGCGTTGTGGCGCAGAATTTTAGCTCTGAATTTATAACAGGAATAAAAATCACATCATCAACGGCGAAGCTTGAGCAACCGCCTATTTATCTTTCGACCGGAGCTGTTTTATCCGGTATTTTCACCAAGGCCGACGGAAGTAAAGTGAAGGATACGGAAGTTGAACAAGTGGTAGCGGCAAATCCTGATATGACGGACCTTGTTTTTGGACGGCTCATTACAAACAGCGGTACCGGCGAAATAGAGAGTTACAGTATTGCCGGCCTCCGAAAAAATATTTCTTACACCGTAGTTCTGCCTATGGGTGATGGAGGGCATTCTCTTTTTATGGCGCCCGAGCCGCAGAAGATAACACAGGTTGCGCAGACATACAATTTTATTTTTCAGGATAACGCGCCGAGCTTTATCAGCTGGATTAAGAAATCTACCGCCAATGTTGTCACCATTGAAGCTTTTGGTTCCGAACCTCTGCGTGAGAGTGCCGCAACCGATATCGTGGTGTTGGACGGTGTTTATGACATTAACGGTTCCACTGTCGCGGGGAGTTTTGACAGTATTGCCATATCCCTGAATAAAACGGATATAATGGCCAAGTTCACTTTTAGCGGTTCGCAGAATTCAATAAAGTATCATTTCGAAGGCACTGACCTCAACGGAAATAAACAGTCGCCGGTTGAATGGGCCAAGACACACACGAGCGGGTATCCGTTTGCCTATACATATTATAAGGCATGGGATAATTACGCTCAGAAGAATATCAATCCCACCTTTGGAGGTACCCTGGAAGTAGGTAACGGCGACGACAGCCAGGTGTATGTGCCCACGGGAAGCATGGATACGGATACGGATATTAAGGTGACGGTCGGCAAGACGGAATTCCCCAGCGAGTCAATGCCGGCTCCCGCGGCCTTGGGCTTATCAGCTTCATCTATCCGCTCATATGCGGCAAAGAGAGACAGCTTTTATACATCGCTTTACGGCGCGGCAATGCCTTCTCTTGAAGGGCCGGAACTTGCTGTTTCTACGATGAGCGCTCTTTACGAAATCAAGGCGAGGCTCGTCAGCGGACCTCTCGCGTCAATCGCGGCAAACCAGTCGGTGGATTTGACTTTTGAATACGACTCTACAATTTCCACACATCCCGCGACAGATAATATTTATGTTTATTCGTCGACGGCTTCATCCAACGCGGAATGGAATCTTGTGGACGGCTCGCCTGTGATAAATACCGACGATAATACGATAACGGTTCAGACGAACCACTTCTCGTATTTTGCCGTGTTTAAACTTTCGGCGGCTCCGAGTGTGACAATCGTAAATCCGACGGTGTCTTCTGTTTCTCCGGCTAACGGCGCCAAAGGAACAACTATTTCGTCCATGACAATAACAGGAACGGGATTCAAATCCGGATCCAGCGTTTCTTTTGCGCCTGTCGGCGTAAGCGTTAGCTCGGTTACATACAATAGTTCCACGAAGCTTACAGCGTGGAATGTTGTTATAGCCGCCGGAGCCGTTTCCGGCGCCCGCAGCGTAACTGTGACAAATGCTGACGGCGGTTTTGGTTCCAGGGCAAACGCTTTTTATGTAAGCAGCGCCAGTACAACTTACAATATAAGCGCCGTTACCGGCGGAGGGGCGATAAATACCGGAGCCGGGCCAATAATTCTGACGATAACCGGCTCGGGGCTGAATGTTTTTGCTAATGAAACCGCGGATGTTATCAAATTGGTAAATTCTGCCGAAAGTTATCAGATTATAGGCACGACGACATCAGTCTCCACAGGGACGCTGACCGTGCAGTTTGTGATACTTTCATCGGCGGCAATAGGAACTTATGATTTGCATCTTATTGATAACAGCGGCGAATATCTTTCACAAAGCGCCGTTGTGACAGTGAGCGCTAATCCTTATACTTCGGCGTTTAAGAGCTATGTGTTCCCGAATCCATGCCGCACAAACAGTTTGAGTATCAAGGTGTGCGTACCCGGAGAGGCTGCGGATGTTTCCGCGGGAACTACTGTAAACGGCGGGGTCACAATATACACGCTCACTGGAGAGAAAGTGTGGTCAGCTTCTCAGAGCCTTAAAAAGGCCTATGGCCCCGGCGACAGCGATCCTTCGTGGGGCGGAGAAAATATAATTAACTGGGATTTGAAAAATTCCAACGGAGGCAATGTCGCGTCCGGAGTTTATTTCTATATCGTTGAGGTGGCCGGACAGGGAAGAGATAAAGGGAAGCTCGCGGTAATAAGATAATAAAATGGGTCTTTTGGAGGATTAAATTATGAAAAAAATTATGATAGTTTTAATGTGTTCGGCAATGGCTGTTTCCGCTTTCGCGGCAAACGCAATTGTGACAAATGTCGGCGGCACCGTTGAATATTCGCGCTCGGGAGCGGAATCGTCAGGAATTATTTCGGAGCCGCTTTCAACGCTTTGGACGCTGCTGACAAAAGGCGTGTATTTGCAGGAAAACGACATCGTGAAGACCGGCCCCGACGGGAAAGCGTCACTTGTTCTGGATACGGGAAGTCAGATAGACATAGGCCCTTCAACGAATGTGAAAATAGCCAAACTCACCGACAATGATACCTTGCTGGATATGGCAATGGGTGAATTGACGAACAAGATTGAGAAACTAAAAGAAGAAAATGTATCCTTCGCCGTAAAAACTCCCGCTTCCGTCTGCGCTGTTCGCGGAACGAAATTTTCCGTTATAGTGGATAAGAGCGGAAAAACCAGGGTGAATGTTTTTGCCGGAGTCGTTTCCGCCCGTGAAATCTCAGGCATAGGCGAGGAAATTTATATCAGGCAGAATCAGTTTCTTGAGATTCTTCCCGGAATCGCTCCCGGACAGGCGGCTGATTTGAGTTTTGCTCCCACAGCGCGGGAAGTGCTGATGACCAAAGCAGAATTTATGAATGAAGTCAGAATGGATATGACCAAGGAACAGGTGCAAGCCGCCGCCGCCGTGGAAATAAAAAATGCCGAGTATGAGCAGGGTAAAACAATGACGGATTATTTCGGCCAACGCGTCAGGATAGAGGAGTACATAGTTAGGCCGCAGTCGGACCAGTTCAAGTTCGTCGCCCTCAATGAAAGAGACAACAGGTTTGATTATTTTACATGGCTGGCGACATTCAATAAGGACTTGCCCGCTGATCTGTCAGTCGCGAATCAGATAGCTTTTAATGAGGGCAGTTGGTCAGATTTAAATCCTCCCTTTTATTGGATAAAGGAGCACGACTGCGCCGCGTCAAACACGGTAGATTCGGTCGAGTGGACGAAAAATAGAACCAACTGGAATGTTGCGGCATCGGTCACGGGGTTTGAAATAAACGGAACTGATGTTTTAGCAAGTATTATAGGAATCCCAACGGATGGTTCCAGCGCCACCAACGCGTATGATAAATATTCCACTTCCATCGCGGGTAAAGCTTACTCTGAGGAATATTATTTCATTGACGACGAAGGCAGTCTTGCCACAAGGGCTGATTACAATAATAATCAGTTGGGTTATAATGAAGAAATGGTTTTTAAGCATGATGATTTTACGGGTGTTGACGGAAAAATTGATATAGTTGTTGAGCCGGGAATATTTGAGATGGCGGGGATGAGATGATAAAAAACAGGGAGTTTAACGAGATATTGAGTGATTTCGCGAAAAGCGAAAACGCGAAGATTTTTATCTTCGGCTCGCGCGCGCGGGGAGATAATTATCCCGCGTCGGATATTGATGTCGGTATTTTGTTTGAGCCGGGCGCCGGCGATGAGCGATTTAAAATTTCACTTATCAGAGAGAAATTCGAAAATTCGAATATTCCGCAGAAAGTCGATGTGATGAATTTGAATGAAGTTTCCGAAAATTTTAAGTCGGAAATAATGAGGGATGCCGTTCCGTGGAAAGGCTGAAATTAAAATACGGTGACGCCGCAAAAGCGCTGGAAACATTGGTGGATATTTTGAAAGAGCCGTATTCCGTTATTGTAAGAGACGCCTCAATCCAGAGATTTGAATATACTTTTGAAGCGGTATGGAAAATGCTTAAAGAATTATTAAAGGAAGATGCGGGGATTATCGCGAATTCCCCGAAAGAGGTTTTTCGTGAAATATTCAGCATAGGTATTGTGAATGAAGATGAAGCGGGTAAATGCCTTGAGATGTGTGATCGCCGGAATGATACAGCGAACACGTATAAGGAAGAAATGGCGGAAAAAATCTTTGCCGAATTGAATGGGTATTGTAAACTGATGAAAAAAATTCTTAAAACAGCGAAGGAGAAATTAAGTGATTGATATGAAAAAGATTATTATTGTGGCGGTCTCTTGTGTTTTAGCGACTGCGCTTTACGCGGCGGAAATTGTGCCTGTCGGGGAAATTAATTTATCCGGCGGAGCTTCTTTTTACGAGGGCGAGTCCTCGGCTTCGGGCGGCAATTTCAATATAGCAGCCGTACCCGCCGTCAAATTCAGCGAAAATGTCGTGCTTCTCCCAGGTTATTACGGTAATTACAGGGGCTCTAAAAGTGTTTATGAACTTATCGGCGGCGGCACACTATATCAGGATTCAATGAGCCACAATTTTACGCTGAGGCTTATAAATAAACTTTCTCCCGACCATAAGTTTAAGTTGAAGACGGGTTATGTTTTTAATTATTTCAGGGAAACTACGGACGAAGACTGGGGCGAAGGGCTTTTTGATTTTGAGAAGTTTACGGTGGGAGCAGAGAGTGAAGTCAAAAACTTCATGGGAATGGATAAGTTTATCAGCTCCTTTGATATCATGAAAGTTCAATTCCCCGAATACGAATCGCTGGCATCGGCGCTTTACGGCACGGAGGTTTTCCCGGGCGGGAGAATCCTTGATTTTAACGGCCTCAATGTTTACTTCAGAGGATTAAAAAAATTGAACGCCAAATCAATAGTTGATGTTAATCTGAATTTTATGCTCAAAGATTTTCCCGACCAGAATGTTATAGATTCTCTGGGGGATTATACTCTGACGAAGAGAGCAGATAGGACTTCGGCGCTGGATATGGTTTATTCGCGGATTTTGGGTTCTTTTTCTGCGGGGCTCTCTCTGAGCGGCTCGGTGAATCGCTCTAATCAGGACCATTATGACGCCGACGAATACAAATTTGTGGACAAATACTATGACTATAATTCATATTCCGTCGGGCCCGTCGTGTCTTTCGGAAATAATTTTCAGATAAGCTGCGCCTATAAATACGGCATTAAAAATTACGAAGGGCGGCTTGTTCAGCAAAATACGCCCTTAGTTCCATCCACACACGGGGATTATACGAATCAAAAAGTAAAGAACAAAACGCATTTTGTGTCTTTGGGAAGTTCTTATAAATTAAGCAAACACCTGAAAGCGAAATTATCCGCCAATTATTTCGCGCAGGATTCAAACCAGGATTACGAGGCTGTGTATCAGTACAGCTATGACACATATAATTTTGACGCGGGGGTTGTATATGAATTCTGACAGTGATCGGAGGAATAAAAAATGAAAAAAATTTTAATTTTAGCGGGTTTGGTTTTGTTGTCAGGCGATGCTTTCGCCTGGATGAGCAAAAGTGACGTCGGAACATGCGGAGCGGGTTTCCTCAAGATCGGCATCGGCGCAAAACCTATGGGTATGGGCGGGGCAGCCACCGCTGTTTCCGATGTAAACAGTTTGTACTGGAATCCCGCCGGGCTTGCATCTCTTAGAAACAGAGAGATTATCGCCATGCACACGCAATGGTTTGAGGACACATCAATAGAATTTCTCGGCGCCGCTATACCCGCGGGGTCTGCCGTTTTTGGTTTGAGTATGACATATCTTGCTATATCGGATTTGGAAGCGCGAATTGCCGATACGACTTTGCCTGACGACACTTTCGGAGCTAATGATACTGCTGTGGGAGTGAGCTATGCTAAAAAACTTGGCGGCATGGATACAGGTATTACTGTTAAGGCGCTGAAATCCAGCATAGGCAGTGATTCATCCAATGTTGCGCTCGCCGCCGATGCCGGAATTATAAAAAAAGGTTTAAGCCTTTCCGGAAAACCGCTCTCTCTGGCCCTGGTTCTTAAGGATTTTGGCACAAAGATAAAATTTGACACCAAGCAGGACAATCTTCCGTCTGTTATTAAAATGGGAATGGGCGTTGAAATTTCGCCCCAACTGACCGTCGCCGCCGACCTCAATCTGCCGAGAGACAACGAGGTAAATCTGAATATCGGTTTTGAATATATGCTTCCTGTGGAAGCTGTGAGGTTTCCCGTCAGAATGGGATACAAAACGCTTAATGATTTTGACACCATAGACGGTTTTTCGGCGGGTTTCGGTATTGGTATAGGCTCCTATAATATGGATTTTGCATGGGTTCCATACGGTGATTTTGACGATACTTACCGTATGTCGCTGTCGGGCAAATTCTGATAACAGAACGGATTTATTCGGATTTTATCTGGCGGCGTGCGCGGTCTATATATTCTTTTGACGCTGAATGGCCGGGCTCCAATTCAAGCACTTTCTCGAAAAACTTTATAGATTCCGCGTACTTTTTTTCTGAGAACCGTTCGTGCCCTTTTGTAAAATAATTTTTAAGCCGCGCTGTTTTCAAATGTTTTTCGGCTTCTCTGTTTCCGGGCGATAGGCTGAGCGTTTCTTCGAAAACCGGTATAGATTTTTCAAAGTTTTTATTGTTGAAGAGAACCATGGCTTCCTGCAGGGTTTTATCCGCGGCTTTTTGCTTTCGCGCGGTATCATCCGTTAGCTGTTTTTCTTGTTGCCGGCTTTGAGAAATTTGACTTCCATCCGGAGCTTTAACGCCGGATGCAAGAGTTTCGATTTTAGCTTCAAGCGCCGCGATTCTTTTCTCTATCATAGTGTTGCTGAAATTTAAAAAAACGCTGAACACTTTTGGAGCGCTGTTTTCTTTCAGGTTGCGGGCATCGACTCCTATGCTCAGCCCTGTGGGGAAATTAAATGAAAGAGAACAGTTTACATCTCTGCCGTCTTCCTCAACCGCCGCGCAGATTCCTCCGGATATCAACTTAAGTCCCGCGAACGCGCCGCGGAAACCTTCAAAATCTCCCGTTTCATCAACAAAAGTTCTGTTGCCTTTTCCGGCCGAAAGTGTCAGCAAGCTTTTGCTTATATGGAAATTCTGACTTATAACGCCGTAAACGGAATTCGAAACGGCCGCGTCGCCGGGCGCGCCCACCGCAAAAGTTTCATTTTTTTTGCCTGTTATGTTTTTTACGCCCACCGCCAGTGATGGCCAATTGCCGCCGTCAATGAGGAGCAGTTTGATGTTCGCCGCCGCCCGGGTGCTTGTATAGAGAGTGATGCCTCCCTCCAGCCGGCTCAACAAGCCGAAATTTGCCCATGCGGTTTTATCGCTGCCGTAGATGTTGGAGTTCGCCGGTTTATAGATTCCCACCCCTCCCCCGAATTCAATAATACCGTTTCCGGGATTTTGGGCGGAGGGAGTTTCAATTGTGTCTGTCAATCTGCAGAAAGCTGATGATTGAAACACAATAAGGCAAAAAACCGTCGCGCCTAAGCCGGCGGACTTTACAGCCGCGCTAAAACTAATTTTTTTTGGATTCATTTTTTATTTTCTCCTGTTTTCCCGTCGCCGTAATAGTGATAGTAGTCGTGGTAGGGGTAATAATATTTGTGTTTTTCGGTATCTATATTGTTAATAACGGCGCCTATTATTTTCGCGGCCGCTTTTTCAAGTTTTTCTTTTCCGTCGCTGGCCTGCTCTTTTTTTGTTTGTCCGAAATTGATGAGATATATGGTGCCCTCCGCTATTTTAGAAATTATAACGGCATCGCTGACGGGAAATATGGGAGGGCTGTCAAAAATTATCCATCGGAATTTTTCGCCGAGTTTTTTCGCCAGTTTCCCGAAATTATCCCTTTCAAGCAGTTCTGACGGATTGGGCGGGATTATTCCAGCGGGTATAATTGAGAGATTCGGGATTTGTGTTTTGTGTATAATTTTTCCGATGTCCGCCTGTCCGCTCAGGTAGCCGCTGAGCCCCGGAGATTCGTTTATGCCGAATATCTCCTGTATTTTCGGTCTTCGTAGGTCGGTGTCTATAAGAATAACGCTGTTGTCCGTATGGGCCAGAATACGTGCAAGCGCTACGCTAAAAGTTGTTTTGCCTTCACCTGGCATGGTGCTTGTGATGAGCAATGAGCGGATGGCGCCCGCGAAATTTATGCTGACTCTTATGTTTCTGAGCGATTCCGCGAAATGGGAATGCTGTCTTGAATCCAGGTCTTCGGTTAAATCAATTACGTTTTTGAAACCATTTGAAACTCTTGGAATATATCCGAGAAATGGAATAGAAAGAAAATGCTCGATATCGTCTTTTGTTTTAATGCTGTTATCAAGAAATTCTATCAAGAAAGCCGCAATTATCCCCAGAGCAAGACCGCCGAACGCTCCTAACAGAAGGTTTTTGCGCTTGTTCGGCAGTATGGGGCTTAAGGGGATTATGGCGCTGTCAATTACGCGTATGTTGTTTACCGTGAGTTTGCCCTCAAGCTCGGATTTTATGCTGATTATAATATTAAGGGTCTCCTCTTTTATTTTTTCCTCCATAATGTCTACGGCTTTTTTTAAACCTATGATTTCCGGATAATTATCTTTGTATTTTGTGGATAAGCTGGCGAGCTTTACCTGCAGTGATATGCGATCGCCTTTAAGGCGCTGGAGAAGAGGATTGTTGAGTATCTGAGGGAGAGAATTGATATCGGAATCATCCGCGTTGACGGATGTTTCCTTGTCCGATGAAATTTTATCCAGTATGCTGTGGGAGAGAAGAAGTCGGCTTTTCAGGTTTTCCGATATGTACACTTCGGCGAGGGTGTTTACCACTTCGGCGGCTTTATCGGAATAGATACTGTCATAGCTGATTTTTACAAGGCGGCTGCTGCTGACGGGTTTGACCGTCACGTCGCTCATAAATCCGGTAGTTATGGCTCTTTTAGGTTCGGATTTTTCCCGCGCGTTTACCGCCTCAGCGACTTTTTCGGCTATACTGCGGCTTGTGATAATGGAATATTGGGTTTGATAGTAATCGCTTTGTGTCATTTCAAAACCTATGGCTTCCTGTATTCCGCTGGAAGCTTTTTTTTCTATCAGCAGCATAGCGCTTGCTCTGTAAACAGGAGTTTTTAATATTGTCGCCGCGATAGCGGCGATGACGCCAGCCGCGAAAAACAAAAAAATAAGCAGCTTGTGCTTGACAGCCAGAGCGTAAATTTCGCGGAGGTCTATTTCGTCTTCTTCTTCTTTCATAACATTATCAGAATGGCTATTGTCATAATTGTCGTGATAAATGTCAGGAGGGGCGATATTTGTCTGATGGCGACATTGGTATTTGAAAGAGCTGTCCGCGGTACATTAATTATATCTCCCGCCTCCAGTATCATATCATCTTTTTCGCGCCGCATGATTGTCCCCGCGTTTATTTTTATTATTTTGTCGCCGCGTATTATTTCCAGCTTATTTTCATTCGCGGTATCGGAGAAACTTCCGGACAGGGCTATAAGTTCAAGCAGCCTCATGTCTTTTTTCAAAGGATATGTTCCCGGTTTATTTATCTGCCCGATAATATAAACCTGCCTGCGGATAAATTTTTTAACTATTACCGAAACCTTGGGTGTTTCTATGTAAGAAGAAAGTTTTTCAGTTATTTTCGCGGCGAGTTCTTCCCTGGTAAGGCCCGCGGCCTTAATGTTTTCCATGAGTATGTAAGATATTTCGCCGTTGTTCTCAATTGTCAGAGTGCGGCTTATATCAGGATTCTGCCAGACGAATATCTCAATATCGTCTCCAGCCTGCAGTCTGTAATCTTCGTTTGCGTCAGCAGCTTCAACCGGCGCTATCAGAATCAGGACGGTCAAAAAAACAAATCGTAAAATACACATTTTTCATTATACAAAATTTTCAACGATATTTGTAAATTATTTGGGGCGATTAATTTAAGTGCCGGCTCGACTTTGTTAGTGTTTTAAAAAATCACTGAAATTTTCCGGAAAATCTGTTTTGAAATAAAGCCGCCGTCCGCTCTCGGGATGATTGAAGCTTATGGAATAAGAGTGCAGCATTATGCGCGGCGCGTCCGGGCCCCCGTATTTTATATCGCCCAAAACGGGATAGCCGATGTGAGAAAGATGCACCCGTATCTGATGAGTTCTCCCCGTGAATATTTTAATCAGCAGTAGCGTTTTGTCCTGCAGCCAGTCCCGAGATAAACCGGGACGGGCAGGATTCCGCGGGGCTTCACCGGGAAATCCCGCCACCGGCCGCATATAGGTTTTCGCGTTTCTTCCATCTGCCTCAACAGAAAAAGATGTTCTATTGAAGTCATTTCTTTTTATGGGAGCGTCTATAAATTGGCTCCACGACACTTTTCCCGCACAAATGGCGAGATAGTGTTTTGCGACGGTTCTGTCGGCGAACTGTTTCATAATAATTTTCTGCGCGGGAGCCGTTTTTGCCACTATCATAAGCCCTGAGGTTTCTTTATCCAGACGGTGCACCAGCCCGGGTTTACCCAAACCCTTCCAGTCATTAAGCTGGGGGTATTTAAAGAGAAGCCCCTGAAGCAGCGTGCCGGATGAGCTCCGGCCGGCAGGATGGGTTATTATTCCGGAAGGTTTGGAAATAATAAGAAAGCTTTCTTCTTCGTGAATCACTTTGAAATTCACTTTTTCCGCTTTTACGTTTGTTGCAGGGTCGGCTATGAGATTGACGGCAATTTCCTCGCTGCCTTTCAGAATATAATTCTTTTTTTCGATTTTCCCGTTGACTTTTATATTGCCCGTCTTTATCAGAAATTGTATGAAAGACCGGGAATGATCTTTTATCTTTGACTGCAGAAAGGTGTCCAGCCGCATCCCTTTGCGGGGATTGATAAAGCGCTTGAGAGGGATTGTGTCGTTTTTCATATCCGGTTCATTCTACCAATTATCTCTGAGTATTTAAAATACGAAGCTGCGATTTGTGCTTCTATAAAAAAAGAGACAGGTTCTTTAAAATGTTCAATGAGTCACGAAAGTCCCGGCGGAGCCGGCCTGGCACCTCAGCTATGAAGAATGAAATATTCTTCGCACCTCTCTTAGAGAGGACAAACAACAAGTAAACAGTAAAACAAACCAGAAGTAATCTTCGCGGGCTTAAAATACTTGACAAATATAGATAGGTTTGATACTATGTATATAA
>VMTI01000126.1 GCA_013791675.1 bacterium
CATATCCACGGCGAACCTTACATCGGACAGGGATTATGAGGTGAGGAGCCGCGCGAAAGACAATGTTTCGCTTTATGAGACGAACATAACGACAAAGGTCTTCACATTTGACAATAAACCGCCTGCCACAACTGTAACGGCGCCGGCGGAAGGTGTGTATTACGGCAACAGCAATATCTCGCCGTTCGGCGGCTCGGCCGCTGACACAAAGACAGGAGTCAACAGAGTGGAGATGTGGCTCGAGTGGACATCAACGGCGCCGACGACGAAATATTGGAATGCCGTGGCAGAAACCTGGGGTAGCGAGACATGGCAGGACATCTTCTCGACGGCGTGGAGCAGGAGTATGTCAACGTCGGTATTTAAGAGCGGCGGAAAATACGCGGTGAAGACGAGGGGTGTTGACAACACAACTTACAGCGCTAATACGGAAGACGGCACATCAAAGACGCCGAAGGTATTTTACTTTGACAACACGAAGCCGACAACTGTTGTGAGTTATCCGGCAGGCGGCGGGCAGTATGTGATAATAAATAAGGTGAGCGGCACAGCGTCGGATGCGGCACTCACGGGTATATACCCCGCGGGAATGAAGGTGACGGATATAGCGTTGAAGGATGTCACACTCGGGAAGTGGTGGAACGGCGCGGGAACAAGCACAAGCTCGTTCAGCAGCGACGTTGCGGTGTGGAAAGGCACGACAAGCTGGAATGCGGGTACGGGAGTCTGGGAAGTGGCTCTCGCCACGACAATCTTTACATCGGGGCATTCGTATCTGGTAAAGAGCAGAGGCACGGACAAGGTGTCGGGAACGGGTGTGAATATTGAAGTTCCGGCGTCGGGAAATACTTTTGAAATTGATTTCAGGGCGCCGGAAAGCGGTATTTCAAATCCCGAAAGCGCGAAGTTTCACAATGACGAGCCTCTTACAATAACAGGAACGTCGGCTGATGACTACGCGGGAGTGTCGGGCGTAAAACTGACTGTCCAGAATCTGGGCACACTCCAGTACTGGAAAGGTTCGGGATGGCTTGCGGGAATAGATTGGCTTGACGCGAACGGGACGGCCTCGTGGGATTATGCGGGCATCGCCTGGCAGAGCAAATATAAGTATGAGGCAAAAACGAAAGCGTATGATGTTTACGGCAATACGGAGACGGCGCACGGAATAAGTTTCTACATTGATTACGACGAGCCGGTGAGCACAATGACAACGCCCGCGGACAACTCTTATAAGAGCGCACTAACGCAGGTGTCGGGAACAGTGACGGACAATTTCGGCGGGTATTATTCAACGATGAGCAAGGTGGATGTGCACATCAGGGATTTGTTTTACGCGCCGGATAGGTACTGGAACGGGTCAGGCTGGGTGGATGTGACCGGAGCGGCTGTCTTTATAGCGGCATCCACGCCGACGGTTGAGAGCTGGAGTTACAACATAAGCGGATGGCTCAGCGGACATGAGTATAACATAACGCCGAAGGCGTATGATAAGGCGGGCAATATTGAAGTGGCGCTTTCGACGGGCTCGTTTATTTTTGACAATAACCCGCCTGACACGGGAGTGAGCGCGCCCCTAAATAACCTGCCCTATCAGGGTGTGTCGAAGCTCACGGGCACGGGAGCGGACTTACCGACAGGCGGGGCTTTGCAGAACGCTGGTTTGAGCGAAGTAAAGGTGAAGATCCGCGATGACACCTCATCCCCGGATAAATGGTGGACGGGAACGGTGTGGTCAACTTACACAGTCAACTGGCTGAGTGTGACGGGGCCGCTTGCGGGGTGGACTTATACCATAAACAACTGGGCGAGCAACCGCAGATATTATGTGAACACAAAGGGTTGGGATAACTCAGAACCGAGCAATGAGGAAATGGCGATTTCAACAATGAGTTTTGTAATAGACAGAAGCTCACCGACGAGCGTTATAAGTTTCCCCCTTGACGGCGCGAATCTTCCGTCAAAGCCGGCGCAGCTCACAGGGACGAGCAAAGACGATGATACCGCTTCAGAGAAAGCGGGAATAGACAAGGTGTGGGTTGAGCTTTATGATGTGAGTATATCAAGCCGCTGGAACTCAAACAC
>VMTI01000218.1 GCA_013791675.1 bacterium
ATATTGTTCATCTGATTTTTCACTGTTTTTGTTTTTGTCTTCAGATTAAAAGCTATTTCCTTATTGGCTAAACCTTCCGCCAAATATGCGATTATTTCTATTTCCTTTGGGGTTAATCCAAATAGTCTTTTCTTCACTTCCTCTCCTGAAACTTTGCACAACCCCGAAACAAGTTTAGGAGTCAGGCTGCGGGGAACAATCGTCCGGCCTGCAGCAATCTGCTTAATGGCGTTTATAATTTCCGACGAAGGCATTGTCTTGATAGTGTAACCGTCGCATCCCGCGTTAAAGGCCTGAAGAATGTGAGATTCATCCTCATACATTGAAAGAATGAGTATCTTGATTTCAGGGAATTTCTCTTTCACCATGCGGGTCAGCTGAATGCCGTTTATTCCCGGAATATTTATATCCAGCAATATAATACTCCCTGATAAATCGCGGGAATGTTTGTTAGAGAATATATAATCACGCAATGCCTCGCCGGAGTCAAAACCGTCCGCGACATCAAAATCTTTTTCCGTTTCAAGCAGGCGGCGCAGACCTTCTCTGAACAGGTTATGGTCATCCGCAAGAAATATTTTTATTTTTTTCATTATCAGCGCTGCGGCAGAAATATCACAAGCCAGAGCCTTTTCTTTGCTCTGCAATACCTGATTTCACCTTTCGCCTTTATCAGCCTTTTCATTATAACACTTTTCAAGTTTTTTGAAAGCCAGCTTCTTGTCAAACCGCTCCAGGAAAAAGACAAATTGACGGCAGCGTCATCCGGTTTGAAACTAAACAGGATTTCCTCGTCCACAAGCGGAAGATTCGCGAGAAGCTCCAGAAAAGTCAGAAGAAGAACATCCTGCGAAACATAAGTCTGCCTATCCGGCGCCGGCGTCACCCATTTGTAATTAAGCCCTTTCGTTTCCTCCAGTCTTTTCAGATAATGGTTCAGCGCTTTCGGCAGGCTGGATTCTATTATTTTGGGCGGTTTCAGATAAAGAAGAAATTTTCTTGATTCGCGCACCGCCAGTTCAAGCTCATTTTTTATATTATTGAGAAATTCTTTTCCCGCGGGAGAAAGTGACTCCTTTTTTTTCCAGAACTCAATTTCATAAATAATGCTCATTAGGCTCGGCAAAAATTGATTGTGAATTTCTTCCGCTATTTTCTCGCGGAAATTTCTTTTTTTTTCCGTCATAAATACTCCGCCAATACAACATCCCTACCCTTTCCTGAAAGATTCCCCGAATACATAATACTTTTATAATTCATCCTTATTCCACCCTCCTCTCTTTTCTATTCAACTGAATAAGCGGCCTCCTCCATTTAGCATAAATAACGCAGGCTACATTTACGGCAGACCTCATGCTGACATTTTACAATTTTTGCCGTTTTTGTCTAACCAAAATTTTACAACATTCACAAAACCAACAAGAAAACTTCAGATGAATAGTTCTTAAGCATCATTTCAATTTTTAATATGATATCTTCCGGCGCCACATTCCCTGCTACCAATTAGCGGCAAAATCAAATTTAGAATACTGATTATTCATAATAATCCAGGTTCGAACATCGTCCAGCCGGGGGAGAAATACCTCACAAACCATTACCATAATTTTACCTAATACCATTCACGCCAGTAAGCGCAAAAACTTATAAGAGATTATTGATGATGCTGCTCGGCTCATCATAATATGGTTATCTCAACCGCCGAAGCTACCGCTTCGGCTTTCGCTCTCCGCTCTTTACGAGACAGGGGCAAGCGGACGGCGGCGATGTTCCATGCCTCTCACAGAGGGAGAGAACGCCGCCGTCCGCTCTAGGAACACAAAAGCCTCAGCTCGCATTATGCGAAGCTGAGGCAGTTGAGCAAACCCCACCATTACGTTACAGCAGAGGACAATTGTGATTCAAATTAGATTCGAGTTGCTGATGCCGGGGGCGTCCGCACTTTCTACAAAGTGCGATTGCCGTCGCAGGTCTTAACAGTCTGACTCATTCCAAGACAGATATAACTATCGGGAAAATCTTCTTATCGCCGATTAAGGCAAATAGAAAGGCAGTAAAACTGCCCGCTTTTTATGAATTCCCGTTAGAATCTGTATTGTTTTTAATTTTACGTTGTCTTTTTTTTTCTTGCTTTTTTTTCTTTAACTGTTCTTTCTGATATTTTTGATATCCGTAATTCGGTTTCGGCATTGTTACGCTAATTTCTTAACATTAATTGCTTTTAAGCCCTTGTCTCCTTCTGCTGAATCAAATTCCACCTTGTCTCCTTCCTGCAATGACCCTGATGTAATGTCATTTTTGTGCACGAAAAGATCCTTGCTCTTGTCTTCCGGTTCTATAAAACCGAAATTCTTACGCTCATTGAAAAACTTAACTGTACCCTTCATAATAATAGCCTCCTAATAGCTAACGTTGAAAAAGAACCCAAAATGTTCCTTTCATCAACCGCATCATCATACAATATTTAGTGTTTATGTCAAGAGCTCAATTTCCACGGACGAAACAAAGATATTGCGCTCACGGCTTGAATTTGAGATTATTAGGCCATAAAAAAGGGGGGAATGTGCATAAAATTTTAACACTCAATAAGATTGCGGAAGAAGGGCTGGCTGTTTTGCCGGCGGACGCGTATGAAACAGGGCCCGAAGTCAAAAATCCCGAAGCGGTTATTCTCCGCAGTTTCAAAATGCATGATATGGATTTGCCGGTCTCACTGCTGGCGATAGGGCGCGCGGGTTCGGGCGTCAATAATATTCCCGTAGAGCTCTGTTCCAAAAAAGGGATTGTCATATTCAACACTCCGGGGGCCAACGCCAACGCGGTGAAGGAACTCGCCCTGGCCGGTTTGCTTCTGGCCTCACGCGATATTGCCGGCGGCATCGCCTACGCCCTGACTCTTAAAGGAAAAGGCAAAGATGTGCCCGGGCTCATTGAAAAAAACAAAAACCAGTTCGCGGGTGCGGAAATCAAAGATAAAACACTCGGCGTTGTGGGGCTTGGCAAAATAGGCGTTATGATTGCCAACAGCGCTTATGATTTAGGCATGAAGGTGATAGGCTGCGACCCTTTTATTTCCATTGAATCCGCGTGGGGGCTATCCCGCAATGTGTGCAGGGCGACACAATTGGATAAACTGCTGGTAGAATCGGATTATATTTCATTGCATATGCCTCTTAACGATTCAACACGGGGACTCATAAACGCTGAGAAGTTCAGCCGTATGAAAAAAGGCGTGAAGCTGCTTAATTTTTCGCGCGGTGAAATTGTCAACGCCGATGATTTGGCTGAGGCGCTGAAGCTCGGCAAAGTCAGCAGATACGTCACGGATTTTCCCGACGCTCAAGTGCTGGATATGGAAAATGTCATCGCCATACCCCATTTAGGCGCCTCCACGGGCGAAGCCGAAACCAACTGCGCGGTTATGGCCGCCTCCGAGCTTCGGGATTTTATTGAGAACGGTAATATTAAAAATTCAGTCAATTATCCGGATTGCGAGCTTGAGCCGAATGCGGATTTCAGGATGCTGGTGATGAACAAAAATATTCCCAATATGGTCGGGCAGATTTCCTCAATTCTGGCAAAAGACGGCATCAACATCGTTGAAATGCTGAATAAAAGCAAAGGCGATTACGCCTACTGCATCATTGATTTAGCCCAAAAGCCCGGAGCTCAAATTATTGAGGATATTCACAAAATTGACGGCGTCATAAAGACCAGAATTATTCAAATAAAAAAATAACAGGAAAAAGGGGTGTACCGCCTTCCGGTGAGACGGCGTATTCCCCTGTCAGAGTTAAGTTTGGCTGCGGGGGAAGGAATCGAACCTTCACGGTCGGCTTCAAAGACCGATGTCCTACCATTAGACTACCCCGCAAACTTATGAGCGAACGGCGAAACCACAGCCGCCTCATCAGCTGTAAATTATTTTTGTTCTTCTGCCGGAGGCTGCGGAACTTCCGGCGGCGGAGCTTGAACGGCGGTCTCGGCAACGGCTGGTTCCCGCGCATCTGACGGAGCGGATGCGGCTTCCCTGCTTTTTTCAGCGATAGCCTTTTTATAATTTTCCACAATGGCTTTTTCCAGACGCTGTCTCATATCGGAGGTTATGGGATGAGCGACATCCTGATATTTGCCGTCTTTTCTTTTTTTCGAGGGCATGGATATAAAAAGGCCGTTCTGCCCTTCTATCAGCCTCATATTATGAACAACAAAAGACGCGTCAAAAGTAACCGTCACATAAGCCCTAAGCTTATCATCTTCATGGAGAAAAATTTTAACATCAGTAATTTCCATCTTACCTCCTGTGCTCCTTTGACGTCAGCCCCTCTCATACGCCGGACGGAGAAAAGCCGCCGCGACTTCCCCGTGAGACGATGCCTATCCACTGTTTTATTTTACAAAAAGCGCGCGATTTTACAAGAACGCCGGCCTTTGGCGAATTTTTCCGCGAGGGCGGTATTCTTAAACACGGCAAATACAGCGGAACCGCTTCCCGTCATAAGAGCGTTTTCCGCACCGGCGGAAAAAAGCATTTTTTTCTTCTTCTCTATAAACGGCCTGATTCTGAAAGCGGCTTCTTCAAGCGCGTTATAAAAAACCGTGCGCCCGGCCGCGCCGGGGGTTGCGCCTTTCATATCGTAATAAGTCCCGCAAAAATCCTCACCTCCGGGCAGTCTGTCAAAATATTCATAAACGAGTTTTGTGGAAAGAGCCCTTCCGAACCACACAACAACAGCGCCCTTTATTTTGCGGCGGGCAGCGGCTATTTTTTCGCCCCTGCCGCGTATCCAGACAAATGAGGAGGGCATAAGAAAAAGCGGCACATCCGAACCCGCCGAAGCCGCAACGCTCATTTTAATTTCCTCTGGAAGACGAAGATTCCACAATTTATCAATCGCTTTTATGACCGCGGCCGCGTCCGAGCTTCCGCCGCCCATGCCCTGCCCGGGAGGAATGCTTTTTTTAAGCTTGATGCAGGCGCCGGGAAAATAAACTTTTTTTCTCAAAAGTTCCGCGGCCGCCTGGCAAATATTTTTTTTACCCGGCGGAATCGCCCAAGGTGAATCTATTTCAAGTATTATCTTATCCGCCGCCGACACTGTCACCGTGTCCGAGAGGCTGATTTTTCCGGTGAGGCTCACTATTTCATGAAAACCGTCACGGCGGGCGGGCTTTTTTACATCCAGAAAAACATTTAGTTTCGCCGGAGCGTCAATTCTGATTTTCCGCATAAATAATATCGCTGATTTCTATATCGGCAAAGCCTTTTCTGAAATACAGTTTGATTCTTTTGAGAAGCCCGTTTTCCATAAAAGCCGTCATACTTTTTATCCCGGAGGGATTGCGCGAAAAACGGAAACGGATTTCATTGCCGCGGTATTTAACCGATTTTATAAAATCCGATTTTCCCTTGAGCGCGTCAACGGCCGCCGCGGCTATTTTGCCGGCGTCCTCATCTTTTACGGAAGACCCCATGGGCCCGGTGAACAAAAAATCCGTTTTTTCGGCGGAAGATTTAAGCGCGTAAGAATAATATCCGGTGGTTAAATGCCCCTCCCAGTGCGCTTCACCCAGTATGGAAAATTCTTCATCAGCGAAAACGCGGCAATCCGCGCGGATATCGCCCGTGCGAGGCCGGACGGCGCAGGAAAGCGTGAAGAAAATAACAGCTCCGAAAAAACGGATATCAGCGCGCGGCATGAATTTTCTTGTCCAGAACGGCTTTATCTCCGCCCATATCCAAAGATTTTTTATATGCCGTTCCCGCGGAAGATTTTTTGCCGAGTTTCATATAAGCGTCGCCCAGATGTTCCCAAATAACAGGGTCGGCTTCCAGCGCGGAGGCCTTTTTAAGCAGCTTTGCCGCGGAGGCGTAACTGCCCGACTTGTAATAAACCCAGCCGGACGTGTCTAAGTAAGCGCTGTTTTGCGGAGCCAGTTTCAACGCCCTGTCTATGTAAGAACGGGCTTTTGGAAGATTAATCTCCATCTCCGCCCAGCTATAACTGAGATAATTCAGCGCCCTGTGATTTTCGGGGTCTTTTACGAGGGCTTTTTCAAAGGCCTCGTGAGCAATGCTTTTATTGCCGAGCAAATCAAAGCACACGCCTTTAAGAAAATCAATTTCCGTATTTTCGCCGCCGTATTTTTCGCAAGTATCCAGCGAGTCCAAAGCTTTTGTGTAGTCCTTCGCGTCCATGTATATCAGCGCCAGAGAATAATAAACGGGCGCGTTTTCCGGATTGATATTCACGGCTCTTTTGAAATATTCTTCCGCTTTTTCTTTATCGTTAAGATTGAGATAGGCCAACCCCAAATACATTTCCACTTCGGGGTAATCGTCTTTCACAATGTGTATTTTAAGCAGGACATCCTTAAGCTTCTCCCATTCTTTCTGCTTCTCATATATTCCCGCAAGAGCCGCAATGGCCGAAAAATTATCGGGCTCCTTCGCCAGAGCGTCAAGAAAAAACTTTTCCGCGTCGGCATATTTGCCGAGTCCGCTGTATATTTCTCCTATTTTTATAAGGGCATTCACCGACGAGGGATCAAGTTCCGCTATCACCTTATACTGCTCAATAGCTTGATGCCATTTTTTTTCGGCCTCATAAAAAACGGCAAGAGTGAACCTCATGAGAGGGTTATCGGGAGCGTTTTGAACCGCCTTTATAAAATGTATCTCGGCTTTGTCATACAATTCCTTTTTCATGTATATCCGGCCCAAGGAAAAATCAACGTCGGCGTTATCCTGTTTTAACTCCGCGGCGCGACGATAATAATTAGCGGCTTTGTCCAGTTCGTTCCTTACCTCATAAACGCTCGCCATATAAAAAAACGCCGCGAAATTTTTGTCGGATTTCTTAAGCAGCTGCTCGGCTGTTTTCATAACCTTATCGTAATTACCCATGTCAAAATAGACCGGCAGGATTTCTTCCATGAGAAAGATAGAGTTTTTGTCTATCTCTCTGGCTTTTTCAAGTTCGGTGAGGCCGTCAAGATATTTACCCTCTTTAAAATATCTGCTGTAAAGAAGATAGTGAAACATTGAATTATTCCCCTGCGCAACTTCCGTTTCCGCGGATGACGCGGACTTCGGAAATAAAAACAGTATGTGAAAAACCGCAAATACAAAAACTGGAAAAAGCGCGGCGCTTAATTTTATTTTCGGCAATAATCCTTTATTTATCATCGCTCATTTCCTTTATCGGATGCATTAATAGGCCTGATGGAAGTTTCGGCCAGAAAAATGTGGATTTCTGCTTCATAAGTTTACCTGTTTTTAGCACTTCCCTGATAACGTTCTTATCAAGAGGCGTTTTTCTGTCCGCATGAGAAAGAATGACGCATCCCTCATCCGAAAAATCACATATATAGACCATGAGAAAACCGGCTGACGGATCCCCAGTAAAATTTTCCTTTGAAACCCTTAGCCTGTGATGCCCGTCGGCAATGACGAATTTTTTTCCTCCCAAAAATGATAGAAGTCCGGGGACGAGAATGTCCGGCACTCTGTAAAGAACGCCCTTTTCTCCCGGAGCGCTGTAAACGGCTTCTTTTAAAGCGGATGCCGCGGCTTTTTTAATGCGTCCGGACACGCCTTCCGTTATCAGAAAAACAGGAGAAAAATTCAAGGGTAATTTTTGAAGAAGGCGGCTGCGGTCAACGCGATGTTTTCTGTATGTTTTCTCGTGCGGAATAATACTTTCTCCGGACGTGCCGCTCCAATCAAGGCGGGCGACCACTCCCATACGGCGGTATTTTTTTCCTTCAAGCATAAAATTCTGCTTTAATATAAAAACACCACCGGGCGCATCAGTGATAATTTTTTGAGCGATCCATTTTTTAAAAAAATCCGCGGCTCTTGTATAGCCATTTCTCAGCGCGAAGTCTCCGGCGTATTTTCTTCCCAGAATCAGGCGGATAACATTATATGGATTTTTAAGATACAGCTCTTTTTGCAGAGAGCTGTTTATAATATCGTACGGCGGCGCGATAAAGGCGCTCTTGTCCTTGGTCCCGCCGTAAACAAACGGCCGGAAGGGTTTAAGTTTCAGCATGATGTAATTTTAATAAATCGAAAGACGCCGCGCAAATAAGAGGAGCGCTCTCTATTTTTCGAATTTAAGATTCAGCTCGCGGCCGTCGTCAAGTTTCAAATTAAGCTTCTTTTCTTTTGCTTCATCAAAATTCACGGCCGTGATCAGGGTTTTGATATCGTCGTTGTCTATGGTCATGACGCCGGCACCGGAATTCTTTTTCATGCAGTAAAAAGTGAGAACGCCGCCTTGCATCTTAAACCGCCCCGCTCCGAGCCATTTTTCTCCGTCTTTAGACACTTTAAAATCTTCGGCTGATGTCTTCACTTCAATCTTTCCGTTATAAGCCGCGCCTGTTCGCAAACTCACCTCTACAGGAAGTCCCGCGATAAAACCTTTTTCGCTTTTGAGCTCAAGTTCAAGCGTTAACTCTGTCTCCTTGCCCGTCCACGAAGACTCGTCGCTCAGAGTATCTTCTTTCATTTTTTCGGGAGCCGCCGGCGGTTCTCCGGCGCCGATGGTCGTTTTTTCTCCGGGATTGCATATAATTTTTCCGTAGCTGTTAGACACATCCACCGCGCCCTCAAGGACATACACCTCGGTAAAACCTTTCTTGGCCCGCACGCCGAATTTAGTTCCCCTTACGGCTGTGACCGCCTGAGGCGTACGCACCCTGTAATCTCCGCCCGGACGCACCTTTGAAAGTATTTCGCCAAGTATCATATCCATTTCTTCTCTTTTTCCGCCCTGACGCTCGCTGAGCTTAATTGTGAATTCCGTTTCCTCATTGACATCTATGTCTATGCCGCTTATAAAATTTATAACGGCGCGGGCTTTTTTACCTGTCTTTACCCTGTCACCCTCAAAAAGAAAATCTCCCGTTTTAGCCTTGGTCCATTTTTCGGAGCCGCGAATCATAATAATAACCTTGCCCTGAGCCCTGCTTATCACCGCCAGAGGCGATGCATCCGGGCCTGCGGCGCGCAAAGCGGCCGTTTGCGATACTATGGATAATGCCAGCGCAACAAAGGTGAGCAATTTAAAACAATTTACCGTTTTCAATTTACCGCTTACAAAAATTTTCATCTGATTATCTCCACTTCAGCGCTTTTTATTTTCAGTTTATTTTCTTTTATCGCGTCCACCGCATCTTTGACCGAACCGCTGTTTATACTTATAGCCGAAACTTTGTATCCTTCCAGCGCGGACAGCATATCCATATCCTTTATATTTGCTTTGATTATTTCCCAGGCCTCCTGCGGAGTATATCCCGCATCGTCCGCCGTCGATGAACCAGCTTTTATTTTAAGAGCACAATCTTTTATAACAGTCTTTCCCTTTTTCACTTTCATCTCTTTTATTTCGGTCTCATATCCCTCTTTTTCAAATATAATATTGTACATCCCGCTTCTAATGTTCATCAGTTTATAAAAACCCTTCTCCGAAGTTAGCGCCTCACTTTCACTGAGGTATTGCCCGTCGGAAGTTTTTCTCATCAGCTTCACGGTCACTTTTTGCAAAGCGCCTTTATCCGCGCCTGATTTAACCTGGCCTTTAACGACGGCTGACCCTTTTTCTTCATTTTCCGGAGGCAACGGCCCGGACGCGGATGCCGCCTCTATTTTATTTCCGGCATAGGCCCGGTCCTCAGTCACGTTTACGCTGACGGGCTCGCCCTCGATCCCTTCGGCTAAAACCGATATCTTGTATTGTCCCGAACTCAGATTTTCAAATTTATACTGTCCGCCGGATCCGCTGACGGTATCTCTCGTGACGGGGCCTACCAGAAACAGCTTTATTCCCGGAAGGCCGTTATCCGTGCCGGCTTCAACAACGCGGCCGAGAATTTTCGGAACGTTTCTCCACTCTTCAGGCAGATTAACGCTGAAGCTCTTTGTCATCACATTGTCCTTGGCGTTTTCGTCGGCGCCCTCAATCATGACGGTGACTATTATGTTCTCTCGGAACACACCCGCTATCTCAAAAACAACAACCGTTTTTTCCTGCGGCATTAAGGAATTTATTTGAGTAAAACCGGAAAGGATGCCCCCCACAAAAAGATTCAGTTTAATACCTGTTTCGCTCTGATTTCCCATATTGATTATCGCGGCTTTCAAGATCACCCGATCGGGCGGCGAGCTCATAGGGTCATATTCCAAAGCGGTAATGGCAAGATTTCTGTATGAAGACGACACCGACTCCTTTTTCAAAATAAAAGCGCGCACATCGGAGGCCGCTACCTTTTTCCCGTCGGAAGAAATTCCTTCCACCTTCCAGTAATACTGTGTGCCTCCCGAAAGACGCTGCCTGTCATCGGAAGGATTAAGAGGATACTGTATATATGAAGCCGGCGTCTCACCCGTCCACAACGGATTGTAAAAAGATTTTTCGTCGTCCACATACACCTTGTATTTACTCGCGCCGGAGGCCACCCAGCGGAAAGTGACGGGCTTATCCATCAGGTCCGTCACAGCGTCGGGGGGATATATAAGTGTAATAACCGGGGAAAACACCGTGAAACTTTTCGTCTCATCAGTGGCCTGAACAATTCCACCAACGACAAGTTCGGCCTTGAACCTGTAAAGTCCTGGGCCGCTGTAAAAAGACATGGGAATGTTTTTCAATGCCGCGGCGCCGGCGCCGGTATTCCCTTCTGTGGAATTACTGTCATGATAAAACACCTGTGCGCCGGACGGATTTTTTATGTAAAACCTGTAATATATTCTATCGGGCGAAACAGGCGCACTGCAGAAACTCTCAATTCTGAGATTGATTCTCTCGGTTGAGGAAAAAAAACTTCTTAAAGCGCCGACGCTGTCTGTCACTGCCGTTTTGGTTATTGAGACAGTCCCCGCATACGCAGAAGCCGGTATTAAAAAAAGAATTGCAAAACATGTCATTTCGAGCGAAGCGAGACAATGCCTAAATATCGATAATTGCAAGCGCTTCGCTTGAAATCTTGGTAACAAGGCCTTTTTAAATTTCATTTTACTTTACCGCCCTTGTTCCGCGTGTTTATTACAGCTGTCCTTTTCAATGCCTCTTTCAGCATAGCGCTGATTTCGGCGCATTCTTTATTTTCGGCGAACATAAGCGCCGTATAACCGAGATTATCGCAAACAGTCACATCGGCTCCCATATCAATCAGCAGTTTTACCGCGGAGCTGGAGCATTCAATAGAAGCCCACATGAGAGCCGTCCAGCCGTTCTTATCAACGGCGTTGATTTCGGCTCCGTTTTTTATAAGCAGCGCGGCGGATTCAGCGGCATTGAATCTAGCCGCTTTCATAAGCGGCGTTCTGCCGAACCAGTCGCGCTCATTAACATCCGCTTTTTTCTTTATCTCTCTTGCCAGTCTTTTCACATCATTCTTTTTCAGCACAGACGCGCTTATACTTTCGGCGGACGCCGGAGGAATTAAAAATAAAAAATTACAAATTACAAACAATGCCGCCGCCGTCCGTCTGGCGCACCCCTTCAATTTTTTATATTTAATCATCTTACCACTCCTATTTTCCCTTTATACTGTTTTTTCTCGCCGCTTGTCCCGTCTCTCAAATCCAGTATGTAAAAATAGACGCCGCTTGCGACATCCTGCCTGCTGTTATTTCTTAGGTTCCATATAAATTCATATCCAGACCCGGCATCGGCGGACACGGGCACAGAAACAAAATCAGCATCGCCCGCGCGCCTGACAAGCTCTCCCGTGAGTGTGTATATTTTAAGATTTTTGCCGTAATTTCCGCCTATATACCTTATATGGACTCCGGCCTCATTTGTTTTTAATTCCACAAAGGGATTCGGCCAGCAATATACCTCGACCGCCACAGGGAATGTAAAATTCACCGTTACCGACGCGCCGCCGGAAAGAATCAGAGTTTCGCTGTTGGAATATCTGCTCCCGTCCCATGCCTTTATGCTGTATCTGCCCGGTATCAGATTCCCTATACGGAAAGAGCCGTCAGAAGTGACAGGCAACTTCATTATTTTTCGGCCGGCGCTGATTTCCACAAAAGCGTATTCCGCGGTCTCCTGCGGCATGATACTGCCAACAGCAGAACGTATTCTTGATGAACTGAGACCCGAAACCAGCCCCTGAACAATAACCAAATCGTAATTAACGCCGAGAGTAAAATTAAATTCCGCTGTGCCGTTTACCGTTTCCTTTTCTGCCGAAGATTCAAAACCGCCCGGGTCTGTCCATGTCACCCGCACCGTGTATGTCCCCGGGTCAAGGCCTATTATTGTATAACTGCCGTTTATCGTCGTAAAAGGCACCCCCGTTGATAACCCAATGCCGTAAGCCTCAACATAAACGCCTGTAAGAGGCGCGCCGTTCTTCTGCGTTACTATACCGGAAATAAAATCGGGCGGTGAAACCGTCACCATCTGCTGTCCTGTTATAAGTGAATCGCCCGTATCCGTAGCTCTGACATAACAGTTGTAAAGCACCCCTTTATCCAGAAATTCAACCGCGGGGAATACACGGATTCCCGCGTCCGTCGTCGTAAAAATATAATTTGAGGGAAGACTTGCCAGCGCGTTCACACCCGCAAAAGAACCGCTTGTTATTTTGCTTTCAAAAGTGACAGTTCCCGTGTAAGATGTATCCGTCGCGCCAAGAGCGTTCTTTACCTCAACCGTCAGGTCAGAGCTTATACCCGCGGTTATGGGGCTTGTTATGCCGTAAACATCCAGAACAGGCTGAGCGCCGGCGGAAACAACAGCCGATACCTCGCCGGATTCATTGCCCGACTCATCCTTCACCTTCACATAAAATGTGTATGAACCGCCCGGGGCAAGGCCGCTAATCGTAAGCGCTTCGGTGGTCCCGGGAATTATATCTTTCACAATATCCGGCCTCATCGTCCACACGGCTCCCGTCACATATCTTATTATCTGGGCGCCACCCTTTATTGTTCCGGCGATGCCGTCATTACCGGGATTCGTCCATGAAAGTTTTACCGCTCCCTTTATATTTGCCGTCGCGGCGGAAAAACCGCTTACGGCACCGGGCGCCGTCACATCCGGCTCCGCGGTAAAGGCCTGTGTCGTATAAAATGCCGTGGAATATCCGTCACCGTTTACGGCGCTCACCCTGATATAATAAGTTGTCTCGCCCGCAAGAGGAGCTATCTGATAAGAAATATCTGTAGCCGCGTCATAATCGGAAACGGAAAAATCCGGAGCCGTTGACCACTCAATATCATACTCCGTTCCGGCGGGATTGCCGTTCGCGGACCAATCCAGGTCCAGCGCATAGGAAGAAACGGTCACGGTGAAAGCTGTCGGCGTATTAGCCAAAGTGTAAATAACGGCGGGCGTTGAAGCGCTCTCTCCCGCACCGTTATAAGATACCACATATCTGTAATTTTCGATATTAACGCCTAAACCGCTTTCAAAATAAAATGTTGTGTTTGCCGGCAGGACCGCTATCACTCCGCCCGTATCCGTCTTTATTTTATAGCCCTCTTCGTTAGCGGCATCCGGCCATACCCAAGTTATACTTGTAGCGGTGCGATTTATCGCACTGAATCCCGTAGGCGCGGCGGGTGTTGAAACAATAACTTTCGCGAAAGATAACGCGTTGTTTGAAACAGATGACCAGTTGAGCGCCTCATCCGCCGACCACAGGCGGAAATAATAAGTCACCCCTCCAGTCAGAGCCGACACCGTCCGGTTCAAGGAAGTCCCCGGCGCTGAGCCCGTAGCCGGCAGCTCAATCTCATAAACGCTCGACGACCAGCTCTTTGTATAAGTCGCGTAATCTATTCTGTAAATTCCTTCAAGCGTGCCCGTCACTCCATCATCGCCCGGCGCCGACCATATCAGAGATATTTCGCCGTTGGAAGAACCCGGCGAAGCAGAAAGATTCGTGATCGCAGCAGGGGGCAGCACATCGGCAACCGGATTGGTGCATTTTATTGTCGCTATACCATACGCCGACGCAACAGCGTTTCCGTTATAAGCCCTCACTCTGTAATAATACGTCGTGCCCGGCGAAAGCCCCGTGCCCGTATAGCTCGTCGCCGTATAACCGCTTATGAATGTGCTGATTACCCATATATTAGCCGAGAAATTATCCGTCGAGCGTTCAATACCCCATCTCGTTCCCGCGGGATTGCCGTTTGCTGACCACACAACCTTTATAGAGCCCGTCGAAACCGCCGTAACCGTTGTGGCAGACGGAACATTCGCAAGCGTGTATTTTATTACTTTCACGCTTCTACTCGAGCCGCTCACGTTATACGCTTCCACATATCGCTGATAAGACGTATTTACGCTCAAACTCTGCTCTATATAAAAAGTCGAACCCGCAGTTAAATCGGCTCTCACCCCGCCCGTAGCCGTCTTTACCTTATACCCGCTTTCG
>VMTI01000030.1 GCA_013791675.1 bacterium
GTCCATTTTTACGAGACATTCCTCGCCGCTTATGACTCAAAACTCAGACAATCCCGCGGCGTTTATTATACGCCGGAACCCGTAGTCTCATTCATTGTCCGTTCTCTTGACAGCATTCTCAAGAAGAGCTTCAGAAGGACGCAGGGGCTTGCGGATTCAAAAACCCATATTCTTGACCCCGCTTGCGGCACCGGAACATTCCTGTACTCCGTAATAAAACTGATTTATGACAAGATGGAAAAGGCCGGACAGAAGGGAGTATGGAACGAATATGTCGATGAGCATCTTCTGAAAAGAGTATTCGGGTTTGAGCTTCTTATGGCGCCTTATACGGTCGCTCACCTGAAACTCGGACTCCTCCTGCAGGAAACAGGCTACAAATTTGATTCGGACCAGCGTCTCGGGATATACCTTACTAACACTTTAAGCGAAGCGGAACACAAAGACCTGCCGCTTTTCGCCCAGTTCATCGCCGAAGAATCCGCCCAGGCGGCAAGAGTAAAAAACGAAGTGCCGATAATGGTAATCCTCGGCAATCCCCCGTATTCGGGTATATCCGCAAATATCGGAGAATGGATAACAAAATTAATAGACGATTATAAATTCATTGACGGTAAACCTTTAAACGAGAGAAAACTCTGGCTGCAGGACGATTATGTGAAGTTCATCCGCTTTGCCCAGTGGAAGATTGACAGGACGAGTCAGGGTGTCGTGGGGATGATAACAAACCACGCCTATCTTGATAATCCAACATTCCGCGGAATGAGACAGTCATTGCTTAATACTTATTCTGAAATATACATTCTTAACCTGCACGGCAACGCGAAGAAAAAGGAGAAATGCCCCGACGGTTCAAAAGACGAAAATGTCTTTGACATACAGCAGGGCGTTGCAATAAGTTTATTTGTAAAGAAACAGAAATCTGAGGGCCAGGCAAAAGTGTATTATGCTGATTTATGGGGAACAAGGGATAGTAAATATAAAAATCTTTCAGAAGACGATATTAATAAAACAAACTATAAAGAACTTAGCCCCGATACGCCCTATTACTTTTTTATTCCAAGGAACGAAGAAGGCAGAAGTGAATACGAAAAATACTGGAAAATTACAGATATTTTTCCGGTAAACTGCACTGGCATTGTTACTGCGCGAGATAAATTCGTAATTGATTTTGAAAAAGACCCATTAAAAGAAAGAATAGAATGTTTCAGAGACAAAACTTTCAGTGATGTAGAAATAAAAGAAAAGTTTAAATTATCGGAAAATTATGCGTGGAGAGTATCAAAAGCGCGAGCAGACTTAACAAGTGTTGAAAACTGGAGAGATTATTTTGATAAATTGCTGTATCGACCTTTTGACACAAGAAATATTTATTATCATCCAACAGTTGTTTGGAGAGTAAGAGAAAAAGTCATGCGACATATGATTTTTGGGAATAATGTTGCATTTTACTTATGTCGTCAATTATCGGGCAATATTTGGCGGCACATTTTAGCAACAAATAATATTACAGATGACTGTTATGTATCAAATAAAACAAAAGAAAGAGGATATATTTTTCCACTGTATCTTTATCCCGACGAGAAACAGAAAGAAACGGAATTGAAACGTCAGCCGAATATAAAGCCAGAGTTTATAAAAGAGGTCAGCGAAAAATTAAAACTTGAATTTATTTCAGACGGCCAGGGGGATTTGAAAAAGACGTTCGGGCCTGAAGATATTTTTTACTACATCTACGCTGTTTTTCATTCGCCGGAATACAGAAAAAGATATGCCGAATTTTTGAAAATAGATTTTCCCCGTGTGCCTTTGACTTCCGACAGAGAACTTTTCAGGAAACTCGCTGAAAAAGGGAAGGAACTTGTCTCACTTCACCTGATGGAATCACTAGTACTGGAAAAACTCATTACAAGATTTCCGATTCCCGGAAAAAACGAAGTCGTGAAAGTAAATTATGTTGAAGCGGAAAAAAGAATTTATATCAACAAAGACCAGTATTTTGAAGGAATAGAATACGGTGTTTGGAATTTCCACATTGGCGGCTATCAGGTTTTAGATAAATGGCTGAAAAGCAGAAAAGGGCGTCTCCTCACATTTGACGAAGTCCTGCACTGGCAGAAAATCGTAGTCGTGCTGAAAGAAACCGCCATCCTCATGACCGAAATCGACCAAACCATCCCCCAATGGCCGATTAAATGAAATGATATCACCAATCCAGATAATTGGAAGCATCTTAGCATTTGCAGGTTTTTTTGATCTGTGCTGCCGTATCAAGGACTTCTTACAGGAGTCGGTCTTTATTTCGCTTCGTTCTCCTAATAAAGTCTTAAATTGGCAATGTGTTCAAATTGCACACGCAAGCTATGTTGCTGCAAAAAAACTCTATCGTCTAAGCAAACAACTTCCAACAAGTTCGGATCGAGATAAATCAATCAGGTTATCCAAAGAATATGTAGAGATACGGCACCGAATATATAACAATTTGAAACATAGCGGATTTGAGCAAGAAGAATTTGTTATGCTTTGCAGAAAAGCCGATATTATCCTTGGCAAAATAACAGGAAAAACAACATTCACAATGGAAAAGTATGGAAAGTATGGGGGAAAGTATGGGGACGGTTCTCATACTTTTTAGCAGGGATATGAAAAATATGAGATATTTGTCAGCGAGGCGGTGGAAAAAAATGGAAATGTTTTCTATAGTCAGGGCTAAGGAGGGAGAGAAAAGTTGAAGGATAAAAAAACAATCAAAAAAATAGCGGTGCTCGCGGGGCTTTCAAAAAGTGAGAGAGAAATATCCCTTAAAACGGCATCAGCCGTAAACAGGGCTTTGGCCCGGCTGGGCTTTAAAAGCTGTGTCGTTGACATAGGCCGTGGAGATATTGTCTCAAAAATAAAATCCGCCCGCGCGGATTTCTATTTTATCGCATGCCATGGGGCGGTTGGGGAAGACGGCAGGCTTCAAAGCCTGCTTGAAATAATGGGCTCCCCTTACAGCGGTTCGGGTGTTCCCGCATCCGCCGTCTGTATGAATAAAGCGCTTACAAAAACTATTTTTACCGCTGAGGGAATAAAGACGCCTCCCGGCATAAAAATTGTCAGGGGCGAAAAAAATATAATTGACAGAGTCGCGCGCCTCCTGCCGGTTGTGATAAAACCGTCTTCAGAAGGTTCTTCAGAGGGGTTGTCTATTGTTACAGGCCGCGGAGGCATAAAGAAAGCAATTGATAAAGCTTTTGCGCGCGACAATGAAATTTTGGCGGAAAAATATATCAAAGGCCGTGAGTTTACCGTCGGGTATCTTGCGGGGAAAGTTCTTCCTGTTTTGGAAATAGTGCCGAAAAACAAATATTACGACTACGAAGCTAAATACGCGCCGGGCATGAGCCGTCACATTGTGCCGGCGGAGATTTCAGAAAAAGAGGCCTTCACTATTTCCGCCGCAACTCTTAAAATCTGCCGGGAGCTCCACGTGAGAGGAGCCGCCCGCATGGATTTCCTGCGTTCGGGGCAAGGTGTTTTTTACGCGCTTGAAATAAACACTATTCCCGGCATGACCGAAACGAGCCTCCTGCCCGAAGCCGCCGCCGCCGCGGGCATCAGTTTTGATGAAACGGTTATGAAAATAATAGAGGATTCGCTCAAACGATGAAAAAACACCGCAGGAGTAAGAAAAAAACGGGGCTCGGTTTTAAGCTTATTTTAGCGGTTTTTATTTTGTTCGCGCTGGCGACGGCCGTGCATTTTGTTTACAATTTCATCCTTAACTGGGATAAACTCAATGTCAGCAAAATAGAAATAAAGGGAACCTCCGCGCTCAACAGCGAATATGTCAAGAAACTTGTTGATTTGAAGAAAGGCGCCAATATTTTTTCTTATAAACTGGATAAAGCGGTATTTCAGCAGGAGCAGTGGATAGAGAATGCGTGGCTCAAAAGGATTTATCCTGACAAAATTTTAGTGAAGATAAAAGAACGCGTTCCCGCAGCTATGTTTATTGAAAGCGGACGGAAATTTGTTATTACCGTTGACAACAAAGTTGTGAGAAGTATCGCTTCGGCTGAGAAAATTTATAAAATTCCCGTGTGGGGCGATTATCTTAAAACATCAGATGAGAAACGCGGTGAAATAATGGCTTTTTTAAAAGACGTGCGCACGAAGGAAAATGCATTTTACGAAGGCATAAGGTCTTTTTCAATGGACGGTGGATCTCTTAAAATAAATATGGATGATTACGCCGTTTTATTCGGAGAGCCGGTCGTGGGGCTGGTGTCGGAAAAATTGAAGTCGGTAGGAGATATTGTGAAAGACGCCGCGGCTAAAGGACAGGAGCTTAAATATATAGATTTAAGCCCATTTACAAAAAAAATGCGAAGTGCTATTATAAAACTTCAAAAAGGAGATGAAAATAATAAATGACAGGTGAGAGTATTCACGCAGGCCTAGAAATAGGTTCGTCGCACATTAAATGTGTGATAGGCGATGTCGTCGGTGAACAGATAAAAGTGCACGGCTATGATTCCAAGCCGTGCAGGGGCATCAAAGAGGGAATCATCATTGATATTCCCCAAACCGTTGATTCTATCAGAGAAGTGATAGAAAGCGCGGAAGACAAAGCGAAAATTAACGTTAATTATGTGAACCTCGGCGTTCACGGAATGCACATTTCCAGCGGGGATCATCATGCCGCTATCGCGGTTATGTCGCAGGACCAGGAAGTGAGTTTCAACGAAGTGAAGCAGGTGCTTCTCGCCGCCCGCAGCAGTGTCCCTAATTCTGAGGACGAAATAATACACACTATCCCGCTTGAATATATGGTGGATAATCAGAGGGGTATAATGAATCCCAAAGGCATGGAGGCAAAGCATCTTCAGGTGAATGTGCACAACATAATAGCCAAAGCGTCCATGCTGACGAATATTAAAAAATGCGTTGAAAAAGCTGGATTTGATATACAGAGTACGATTCTAGCTTCACTCGCGGCCGCGGAACTTGTTCTGCTTGACGACGAGAAAGCTCTCGGCTGCATTCTTATAGATATGGGCGGCAGCCTCTGCGAAGTTACTTATTTTAATAAAGGCGGCATCAGAGGGTTTTACCCTATACGCAACGGCAGTGATTATATAACCAACGACATCGCCAGAGAAATAAAATCCTCGCGTATGGAGGCATCCAGAATAAAAGAGGATTTCGGTTTTGCCACGCAGGCTCATATTCCCAAAGAAGGCAAAGTGGAGATAACCAGGATAGACGGCAGAACAAAGGACGAAGTGAGCCTTAAAGACATATCGGAGATAATAAGCGGACGGCTTGCGGATATTTTCGGCAAGACCGGCATAAAAGGAAAACTTGAGATTATGAAAATTAATCCCGACCTTGTGCCGAGCTGTATTCTGATCGGCGGCGGAGTTAAGCTTCCCGGAATGGAAGATTATGTGCGCGCGGAGCTTGGTTTTCAAACGCGGTTGGGTTATCCGGCAAACTGTATAGGCGATTCTGTCGTCGTGGATGATGTTTCATGGACATCAGTGCTGGGGCTGCTCAAATATGATATGAGCAAAGAATCTCCCACACTTGCGGGGCGTGTAAACCGCAAACGCCGTAAAGGCCTTATTGAATGGCTTAAAAATATGTTTTAAGGTAATGGTTTTGGCGACAGACGAAGTTAAAATTAAGATTAAATCTTAGGAGAAAAAAGAAGTGAAGACGAACGGTTTTTTGGGAAGGGATTGGATTGACGCTGAGTTGGATTATACTCGTGAAGAGTGGGAAACGCTTATTGATGTGGGTTTGGAGTTAAAGCGGATGCATGCGATGAATCAGGACCAGACATACATTCTAAAAGGCAAAACATTGTACACGATGTTTTTTAATCAGTCATTGAGGACCCGAAGCACCTTTGCCGCTGGCATTCAGCAACTCGGTGGTTTTCATGTTGACCTTGAGCCGGGCAAGACGTACACACCCGCAAGAAGGGGCTTTGAAGTTCCATACAAAACAGAAAGAATCTGCGATGTTGCACAAAATTTAAGCAGGACAGGTGATGCAATTGCAATAAGAATGTATGGCGAGCCGGCGCAGTGGATTTACGGTTTTGCCAATGCCTCAATAAAAGAATTTGCGCATTATTCAGATGTGCCTGTTATAAATATGGAATGTGACAAGTTTCATCCGACGCAGTCACTTGCGGATATGATAACCGTAAAAGAAAAATTCGGCGGATTTAAGAAACGGAAATTTGTGATGTCGTGGGCGTATTCGGGTTCAACACATAAGCCGTATGCAGTTCCGCAGTCGCTTGTTCTTGCACCTGCGAAGATGGGTATGGATGTTGTGTTCGCAAGACCGAAGGGTTTTGAACTTGACCCGGAAGTGATTAAGAAATGTAAAGAGTTTGCGACAGCGACGGGCGGTTCATTTGAGGAAACCGACAGTATGGAAGATGCCTTCAAAGACGCCGATGTTGTCTATCCGAAATGCTGGGGCGCCGGCGATTATTTTGCCAAAGCTGATGCGAACGGCAAGAAAATAAAAGATGAAGATCTGGACGGGATGAAAGTTTTATTTGACAAGAACACACACTGGATTTGCGATGCCAAGAAAATGAAACTTATAAAACCCAGTGGTATTTATATGCACTGCCTGCCTGCCGACAGGGATATGGAAGTTACCGATGAGGTTATTGACGGCCCGCAGTCGGTTGTCTTTGATGAAGCAGAGAATCGTCTCCACGCGCACAAAGCCATTATGGCGATGCTCATGGGCGGACGACTGTAAGAAATTTCAAATTGTAATTTTGATCCATTCGGTTTGACTCAGGGTAAATCTTGAGCTTGCCGAAGGATTGAAATTGCAGATTTAAAAAAACAGGGAGAAGTAAATGGCAAAATCAAAAATGTTTGGAAAAGACGTTGTGACGACGCAGGAACTATCCATTGAGGAAATAGAGCAAATACTGTCTCTCGCCGTGAAGATGAAAGCAAACCGTTACGGCGCGCCGTATAACAGCCTTCTGGCTTTCAAGACATTCATTATGTTCTTTTACAATCCGTCGCTGCGGACAAGGCAGTCTTTTGAAGCGGCCGCGACGGAGCTCGGCGGACACGCGCAGTTTATTGAGCCGAAAGCAATGCGGCTTAAAAGCGTTAAGAAGGGCGTTGAGGTCGCCGGCGAGACTATTCACGACGCCGCGAAGGTGATGGCGAGATTTGCTGTGGGTATAGGAATAAGGATACTTGAAACTTCCGTTGACAATTACGGCGACGGCAACAAGATTCTCAGAGAATATGCCAAATACGCGGATGTGCCGATTATCAACATGGCAGATGATATTTATCATCCCTGCCAGGGCCTTGCGGATGTTATGGGTATGAGAGAACACAACAATAATCAGTCCACCAAAGGTAAAACGATTGTTCAGACATGGGCGAAAGGCGCGCTCGCGAGGTCGTATTGCTCGGTGCACGAAAGTTTGCTGCTTAATTCCAGGCTTGGAGTTAACGTGAAGCTGGCGTATCCCGACGACAATTATGCTTTGCCGGAGAATATTGTTGAACAGGCTAAGAAAAACGCGGAAGCGGCGGGCGGCACTTTTGAGATAGTGAAAGGCGATCCCAGGGCGGCTTATAAAGGCGCGGATTATGTCTATTCCAGAAACTGGTTCGGTAAAGATTTCTATGAGATAGGCAAAGAAGCGGAAATAAAGCGCGCTTCAAATGATAAGTACAAGGACTGGATTTGCGACGAAGAAAAAATGAAAACAGCCAATCCCGGAGCGAAGTTTATTCATCCCATGCCTGTTGACGAAGGCGCGGAAGTGACACGTGAAATAAACCAGGGCCCGCGCAGCATAGTGTTGGACATCGCCGAAAACAGACTTCATGTGCAGAAAGCCATTATGGCGCTGACCATGTCGGATAAACTGTAAAAATAAGATAATTTCTGAGGAGGATAAGATGAGTAAAGTGGCAGTTGTTGCGGTCGGCGGTAATTCTCTGATAAAGGATAAGGCGCATTCTTCTGTGCCGGATCAGTATATGTGCGTTGTTGAGACGGTGAAGCACATAGCGGATATGATAGAGAGGGGCTGGAATGTTGTGATTTCGCACGGTAACGGCCCTCAGGTTGGTTTTATGCTTTTAAGGAGCGAGGCTGGGATCAAAGAAGGATTGCACCCGATTCCTATGGATTCCTGCGGCGCTGATACCCAGGGCTCTATAGGTTATAATTTTCAGCAGGCGCTTTCAAATGAGTTCCGCAGGCGCGGCACAAAAAGAGAAGTTGTCACGGTCGTGACAAGGGTTCTCGTAGATAAAGAAGACCCCGCGTTTCAAAATCCTTCAAAGCCGGTCGGGCCTTTTCTGACAAAAGAGGAAGCTGATGGAAGAAAAGCAAAAGAGGGTTGGGATATAGTTGAGGATGCAGGCCGCGGCTGGAGAAGGGTTGTTCCGTCACCGCTTCCTAAAGAAATACTGGAAGAGAAGGCGATAGATTTGCTGGTTAAAGGCGGTTTTATTGTAGTGGCAGTCGGTGGCGGCGGCATACCTGTATATTACGACAAAGAGAAGAATATCATCAAAGGCTGCGCGGCTGTTATAGATAAGGATTTTGCGTCCGCTCTTCTTGCCTCAAACATAAAGGCGGATCTTCTTCTCATATCCACTGCGGTTGAAAAAGTCTGTTTGAATTTTGGAAAACCCAACGAGAAAAAGCTTGATAAAATCACTGTTTCAGAAGCTAAGAAATATATAGAAGAAGGCCAGTTTGCTAAAGGCAGTATGCTACCTAAGATTCAGGCGATCATAAAGTTTTTTGAAAATGGCGGCAAAGAAGCTTTGATAACATGCCCGGAAAAAATAGGCGAAGCCATGGACGGGAAAACAGGGACATGGATTGTAAAAGACTGAAAAGAGCTGGACAATTTAAAAATATTTGATAGGATAAAATCCACTTAGAGCGGGCGTAGTTCAGCTGGCTAGAACGCAACCTTGCCAAGGTTGAGGTCGTGGGTCCGAATCCCATCGCCCGCTCCAAAAACAGGATAGTATTTAGAGAGGAGATAAAGTGCTTTTAGAGGATGTTTTAAGTAAGAAAACCGTTGTTGTTGAGTTGAAGGGGTCTGATAAAAAATCCGTCATGGAAGAGCTTACGGAGTGCCTCGCGGATGAAAAAGTTTTGTCGGACAAAGACGCTTTTTTGAGCGCTATCATGGAGAGAGAAGAGCTTGAATCTACGGCCATAGGCGGTGGAATAGCTATTCCGCACGCCAAGCACGAAAGCGTTAAAAAAATATTTTGCGCGCTTGGTATGGTTAAGAACGGCGTGGAATTCAACGCTCTTGACGGAAAACCGGTCACCGCGGTGTTCATGGTGGCGTCGCCGCCCGACTTGAACAGGGAATATATACAGGTGGTCGCCCGCGCGGCAAGGCTTCTAAAAAGCGATGTTATGATGCAGAAAATTGCCGCTGCGACTTCGCCTCAGGAAATAATGAAAGTTGTTTTAGATTTTGACAGAATACTCCATAAAGCTTCCGTTGAGGTCAGCACAAAAGAAGGCAGAGTAATTCACAAAGACATATAGAGGGGGCAATACCCGATTATGTTAAATAAAAAAGAAAAACAGGAATTCGTTTTTCTTCTCAAAAGAGCTTTTAGGGAAGATTGCGTATATAACGATATCACATCTAAAGCGCTTTATCCGTCGCGCTTTGTAAAAGCAAGGATTGTCTCCGGCGGAAATTATTGTCTGGCGGGAGCCGATGCGCTCGCGGATATTTTTTCGGCGAGATCAAAAACTACAAAAGTAAAAGTCCTAAAAAAAGACGGTTCGCCGCTTACTTGCCGTGCAATAGTTTGTGAAATAGAAGGTTCTGCGGGCATGATTTTTTCCGCGGAGCGAGTGGCGCTCAATTTTCTTTCTTTTCTTTCGGGAATAGCGTCAAAGACACGCGCGTTAAAGGAAATAATAGATAAGAACTGGCGCTCGCCACGCAAGCCGGTTTTGCTGGATACAAGAAAAACTCTTCCCGGATTCAGGTATCTTTCCAAATACGCCGTCCGCTGCGGTGGAGGCGTTAATCACAGGTTTGACCTTGAAGACACGGCTATGGTTAAGGATAATCACATCGCTTATGCCGGGCTTGATTTTGCCATTGTCGCGTTTAGAGGAAAAAAAGTTATATTTGAGGCCGATGATCTGGCATCGGCGAAGAAAATCCTCGCCGTAAAGCCCTATGTTCTTCTTTGCGACAATTTCAGCCCGCGTCAAGCCGCCGAAGCCTCCGCGCTTAGGGACAGTGTTTCTCCCCGCACGCTGATAGAGCTTTCGGGCGGCATAGACGAAAAAACAATTTTGAAATACAAACGAATTCCGATTGACAGAATATCATCGGGAGCGCTTACCCATTCCGCGCCAGCCGCGGATTTTTCTCTTGAAGTTTACGGATAAAGGCGAAGTGGATTTTGATTTTCTCAAAGAAGAAAAAGTTTGTGAAATTCTAAAAACCTTTTTTCCGAGCGCGGCGTTTAAACTTCTAGATGAATGCGTTTCAACGCAGACAGAAATAAAAAATGAAATAACGAATTTTCCTGAAAGGCCTTTTCTTATGATAGCCCGCGAGCAGAGCGACGGGTTCGGCAGATTCGGCAGAAAATTTTATTCGCCGCGGGGAGGCTTATGGTTTTCTTTTTTTGCGCCATCCGGTGGGCGCCTACTTGATGAAAACTGCGCCATCATAATGGCTGAAAAAATTAAAAACGCCCTTGCCGGAAAATTCTCTCTGAACATCAAGACAAAAGAGCCCAATGATATTGTGACGCCGGACGGCAGAAAACTCGCGGGTATCATCGTCGCTAAACTTTACAGCGGAAACGAATGCACGGGCGCGGTGATCGGTGTGGGAATAAATGTAAATAATGAAACTTATTTTGACGGCGTTGAAGCGGTTTCACTGCGTGAACTTACAGGCGGCGCTGTTTTGCCAGGCGATGTTCTGCAACTATGCTTGCAAAGCATAGCGTCGTTGGTGTATGATAAGAAAAAATAATAGTTTGTCAGTTTTTGTTGGAGGCGTGGCAGAGCGGTCGAATGCGGCGGTCTCGAAAACCGTTGTGTGCCTTTGGTGCACCGGGGGTTCGAATCCTCCCGCCTCCGCCAATTTAATCGTTCCGCTTTTTGACTGAATACATCCTCAAAAAAATCGCGACTGCCGTTGGCAGTCATTTCATTTTTAAGAGAGCCTCTTTCATTTTTTTTGGAAGAAACAATTGTCCTTGTCTTCCTCGGAACA
>VMTI01000042.1 GCA_013791675.1 bacterium
AATTGTGCAGTTTTTTTATAATTTTCCCGACGCTGTTAAATAACCCTTTCCGCGTTTTGATAAAACAGAGATATTCTTCCGCGCGGCAGATATGGCCTTTCCAGCGGTAAACGCTTGTCACTTTTCCTATTATCTGCACACATGCGGCAAGGCGCCCGCTGATAAGCTCCTGGGCTATTTTTTCAAGCGCTTTCCTGCTGTCTGACGACGTCGTAATCTGAATAAATTTCTCTCGTGCCATAATAACCCCCCTTTATATTATTAAAAAAACGCATCGTTGCGCTATATGGTTGCCAATTTTTTTGTTAAAATAAGGGCATGGAAAAAATAGATACAGCTGTTATCGGAGGCGGGGCTGTCGGTTTGGCGATTGCCTCGGCGCTTGCGGAAAAAGGAAAAGATTTGTTTCTTTTTGAGAAAAATCCATATCTCGGCGATGAGCAGTCCGGAAGAAATTCGGGCGTGATTCACGCGGGGCTTTATTACAGGGACTATCCGTTAAAGAAAAAACTCTGCGTTGAGGGAAACAGCATGCTTTACGCTTTTTGCGAAAAGAATAATGTGCCTTTTTCAAGAACGGGTAAATTCATAGTCGCGGTGAATGCGGAAGAAGACAAAATGATAGACCGCTATATTGATAACGCGTGTGATTCAGGCGCTGAAGGCGTCAAAAGAGTGAGCCCGGAATATGTCCGCGCAAAAGAACCTAACGTAAATGTTTATTCCGCTCTCATAAGCCCTTCCACCGGAATTGTTGAAGCGGCCGCGTATATCAAATGCCTTGAGCTCATTGCGCGCGGAAAAGGCGTTGAGGTGATGGCATCCACCAAAGTCACGGGCATTACTGCCGGAGGAGCGGGGTTTATAGTTGAAATAGAGGAAAAAGGCAGGAAAGAGGAATTTACGACTGAAAAGCTTATTAATTCCGCGGGCCTTTATTCCGACGAAATCGCTAATATGATAAATTCCGAAAATGCGTATGAAATAATACCCGTGCGCGGCGAATATTACTGTTTTGATTCTTCATTAAGAAGCGAACTTGCTATGAACGGCGCAAACGTTTATCCTGTGCAGAAACCCTATTTTATAGACGGGGTAAGGCATCTCGCCATAGGCATACACCTTACGCCTGTTTTTGACATAGCCCCCGGCGGCCGGAAGATTATAGGCAAAAAAATACTTGTGGGCCCGACATCGCGGGCGGTGAGCGAAAAAGACGACCTTGAAAAAGGCCGCAGCGGACAGGAGTGCTTTTACGAAGGCGTCAGAGAGTTTTTCCCGGGAATAAAAGCGGAAGATTTGAAAATGGACTACGCCGGAAACCGCGCGAAACTTAAGGGTGACAAGGATTTCATAATAGAGAGAGACAGCAGGTATTCCGGAGCGGTAAATCTCGTGGGAATAGAATCGCCCGGACTTACGGCGTCTCTGGCAATCGCGGAATTTGTAAAAAATATCCTCACAAAATAAAATCAAAACATCCCGCGGAATATTATGCGCCGATGTTTGAATTCCCCTTTTTTTGTAAAAGGGGTGTCAGGCCGAAGCTGAAAGTCCGCCGAGGCGGAGTATAACAGGGTATTTGTATTTATGGGGAAATTTCAGTAAAATCAGGCTATGGAAAATGTACTGATTTTTGTTGCCATCGCGTTTCTTGCGGCGATACTGCTCAAGCTCTTTGTCTCAGGCGGGAGCAACGATAATCCGGCGCTGATTGATATCAATAATAAAATAACAGAGATTAAAGTTAATCAGCTGGAAGGCCTTAACAAATCCATGAAAGACCAGCAGGATGCGTTTGGCGCTATTATTAAAACAGTGAATGAAACTCTTTCCAGAACCCAGGGGAATATCAATGAACAGCTCGGCTCAGCCGGCCAGACCATGGGTGATGTTCAGAAAAAACTCGGCGCGCTTGCTGAAACGACTAAGAACATCCAGAAAATAGGAGAAGATATTTCTTCACTTCAGGATATTCTCCAGGCACCGAAACTGAGGGGCAATCTCGGCGAATTTATGCTTGAGGATCTGCTGAAAAATCTCGGAGCTAATAATTACGCGATGAAATATGTTTTTAAGAACGGCACCCAGGCGGACAGCGTTCTAAAACTCGGCGGCAAAATGGTGGCTATTGACTCAAAATTCCCGCTTGAAAGTTTTAAAAGGCTGATACAGACGCCGGACGATGAGGAAAAAAAGAAATATAAAAAAGAATTTATACGCAGTGTGAAAGAAAGAATTGACGAAATAGCGGATAAGTATATAAATCCGGACGAGGGAACATTTGATTTTGCTCTGATGTACATTCCCGCCGAAAACGTTTTCTATGAGATAATTGTAAACGATTCTTTTTCAAACGATTATGAGATATTCAAATACGCTATAGAAAAACATGTTGTTCCCGTGTCGCCGAACAGTTTCTATGCCTATCTTATGGCCATAGTCTACGGGCTTAAAGGTTTTCAAATAGAAAAGCAGGCGGAAACAATACTGGGGGAACTGACGAAAATACAGGATAAATTCTCGAGGTTTTATTCAAGTTTCACACTCGTGGGAAAACATTTAGGAAACGCATATTCTAAATATGACGAAAGCTTGCGGAGCGCGGAGAGGCTGAACGAAAGAATATCAAAATTAACGGGTGAGAGAGACGAGCTGCCGGATGAAAGCGAAACAAAATTTATAGATAAAGTCGCCTCCGGCGATAGCGCGGTTTGAGTTTCAGTCTTCTTTCTGTTCAAGCTCCACAATATGAATTATAGCAGCTTTGTTGATTATGATAGAGTGATATTTTTTTTCCATCCGGCCGTCTTTTGAAATAACTGCATTTGTAAGAGGAATAAAAGAATTGGCCGTATCGTTGACAAAGTCCGAAAGCCGCGTTTTATAGCCGGAGGTGGGAAGGTTTACCACGCCCTCAACAAGCCGGCCCCCGCTTATTTCTATTTCAACGGGAATTTTTTTAAAAACTCCTTCTGCCATGTTACCCCCTATTGTTCTTTTTTCAGCACCCTGAAAACTTCTTCAGAAGATGTTATTCCGCTTAAGCATTTCTGAAGGCCGTCCTGAAACATAGGCACCAAAGTGCCGTTGGCTATAGCGGCCTTCTGTATTTCCTCGGGCGTGACGCCTCTCTTAATAACCAACTTCCGGATTTCTTCGTCAGGCATCAGAATTTCGTGTACTCCTATTCGCCCTTTATAACCGGTGTTATCGCATTTTTTGCATCCTACTGTTTTAAAAAGTGTGGTGCCCGGTTCAATTCCAAGGCTTGCGGCTATATCCGCGTCCGCCTTATATTCTTCTTTACAGGTGCAGAGCCTTCTGACAAGACGCTGGGTGCAAACAATTAAAATCGAAGATGACACAAGAAAAGGTTCCACGCCCATATCAAAAAATCTTGTGACTGTTGTCGAGGCGTCGTTTGTGTGAAGTGTTGAAAGCATAAGATGCCCGGTGAGAGCCGCTTCAATGGCGACTTCCGCGGTTTCCAAATCGCGTATTTCCCCCACCATTATAACGTCCGGATCCTGCCGGAGAAAACATTTCAGGGCATCGGCAAAAGTGACGCCGATATCCTTTCTGATAGGCATCTGGTTAATCCCTTCAAGCATATATTCCACCGGATCCTCGGCGGTCTGAATATTTATGTCGGGCTTATTGATCTCGGTGATAGCCGCGTAAAGTGTCGTGGTTTTGCCTGACCCCGTGGGCCCTACGTTCAGTATCATGCCGTATGGTTTGGCTATGGCCGCTCTGTAAAACTCCATATTCTTTGGAGAAAAGCCCATGGCCGACAGGCCCAGCATGGTGCCGGTTTTATCCAGAATACGCATACAGATTTTCTCCCCCCAAACGAGAGGCGCGATGCTGACCCTGAGTTCAATATCGGGATTATCTTTGCTGAAATCCTTGAATTTAATGCGTCCGTCCTGCGGCCGCCGCCGTTCGGCTATGTTGAGAGACGACATTATCTTATATCTTGTGAGCATGGCGTTATGGGCGCTGCGGGGAAGTTTATGAACCTGTTTTAACACGCCGTCCATTCTGAATCTCACGAGAGTGTATTTTTCAAAAGCTTCTATGTGTATATCGCTGACCTTTTTATTATAGGCTTCTCTGATTATCTGATTGGCGAGTTTTATGACCGGCGCGGAGTTTTCACTTTCGTAATTTTCGGTGTCTATGTCTTCAGATACGCTTGTTTTTATTGCCAGATCCGCCTGCATTTTCGCGGTGGCCTCATCTTCTTCGGATGCGGGTTCGCCTATGCTTTCAAGATAATTTTTTATGGCGTAATCTATTTCGCTTTTGGCGGCGACAACGGTTTCTTTCACTTTGTATTTTGTGATAACCTCAAAGTTTTCTATGCCCGTATAATCCAGCGGATTGGCGCACACCACCCGCAGCTGTCTGCCGGGATATATTTTTATGGGAATCAATTTGAATTTTTTCAAATGGTCCGCTGTTATATGAGTTTCATCAAGTATTTCGCCGGCTATCCGGAAATCTTCCCCTAACTCTATATATTGCTGTTTTGTCAGGCGCGCTATGTAATAGGCCAGTTCCTGCGGTGTCATTTTGGCGGCGGGATTAAAAGCTTTCTGAATTATTTTAGCCGAATACTGGGCGACTTCTTCCAGAAGATATGAGTCGGATTCGCTGAAATATCCGGGGGATATGGATTTGTTAAGCACCTGTATGGCGCCTATAATTTTGCCGTCCGTTTGAAGCGGGGAAGTTATCACTGAGCGTGTCTGGAAGCCCGTGTCTTTATCAATTCCGGCTGCGTGGTCGGAATCTTTAGCGACATCCTCAACTACGCGGCTTTTGCCTCCGGCAATCACCTTTCCCACGATTCCCGTGTTAAGAGGCAAAGTTAATTTAAGCAGTGTTTCTCTCTTGGCTTCATAAGATCTTTTCAAAGCTTCGTTGCCCTCGTATAGTTTCGGCGAAAAATAGACGTAGCTGAACTTTATTTTATCGTTGTCAACAAGATAAAGCGTTATTGATTCGGCAAAAAGAGTGCTGACTATTTTCTCTATTGTTATTTTGAGAATGGTATCAAGAACTTCCGGAGAAATTTCTTTTTTGAATATTATCTCTCTGAGGAGAGGCGCGATGATGCGGTTTAGTTTATCTTCTATACCGGCCATATAATATTCTCAGCTCCGCGGCCCTTTTCCGCCTGATAAATCCCGCGGGAAATTTTATTTCTGACGTGAAAAATCTCGGCGGTACTTATATTCACTCGCTGTCAGGAACAACAAATTCATCTAAACTTCCAGGATTATAGGAACCCTTGTAGCCTGATTCGGGGCTTCGCTGTATTCTTATGGGTATAGCTCCGGCTTCTTTGGCGTATCTTATGTCGGAATCCGAATCCCCGTAAAAAGCGTTAATGCCGAGTTGTTTAATCAATTTCGTTTTTCCGCCGGGGGCAAAATAAATATTACTTTCGGGTATATTCAGCGTTTTGCTCATAAATTTTTTGAGAGCCTCCCCCCCGATAGGATTTCTGGCCGTGATAAGAAATACTTTGTGCCCCTTTTCCTGGTGCGCCCGTATGATCTTTACCGTTTTTTCTTTCATGGAAGAAACTTCCGCGTCGCTTGCGTTTACGATTTTCCAGAATTCGTCAGTGTATGCCTGCGCGGATTCATAACCTTTATCAAAAGCGGGTGATGAAAAAAGAACAGTGTCATCTATATCAAATCCGACTTTTTTTACGCTAGGATCGTCTATCGCGGGGGAAAGAATCTCTTTTAGAGCGCCGGAGTTTTCAACGATACCCGGTGATGATTGAATTACGGCGGTTCTGGGTGCCGCGCATCCGGCAAGCAAAATAGCTAGAGCCAGCGGATAAATTGAAAATCTGAATTTTTTCATTGGGTTATCTCCTTAAATTACTTTTTTTGCCGGGGGCGGGACTCGAACCCGCAAGAGTTGCCTCATACGGCCCTCAACCGTACGTGTATACCAGTTCCACCACCCCGGCGGAACAAAAATCTAATATATTAACGCGCAGTTTCTGCCGGCTGCTGCGGCTGGGCGCTTACCGGCGGTACAGCCGGAAATTTAACGCCCCGTTGTTTTACGGACACAGATATGGATATAGATGTAACCACAAAAAGGATCCCCAGCACAACAACGGCCTTTTTCAAGAACACGTCCCCGGCCGGGCCCATAAGAAGAGAATCCGAGGACCCGCCCAGGAATGACGAGCCTGTCGCGCCGCGGCTGACCTGAATCAGAATTATAAATATCAGCGCAACGGATATTATGACATGCAAAACAACAAGAAATGTGTACATAGAGTTACTCCTGTTTTAAAGCTTCTATTCCCGGGAGCAGCCTGCCTTCCACAAATTCCAGTGATGCTCCTCCCCCGGTTGAAATATGACTGAAATCTGCGGCTAATCCTGTTTTTTTTATGGCTGCGACGCTGTCACCCCCGCCGGCGACTGACACGGCGCCGGATTTTGTGGCCTCCGCTATTATTTCCGCGATTCGTCTTGTGCCCGCGGAAAATTCCCGCACTTCGAAAATACCCATGGGCCCGTTCCAGAATATGGTTTTAGAGTTTTTTAATACTTCTTCATATTTCCCTATCGTTTGAGGGCCGATGTCAACGCCGTAAAAACCGTCGGGAATTTCAAATGTCACCGTATTTTCAAGAGGCGCTTCAAACGATTTGCTTATTAAGTGATCTACGGGAAGCAGGAGTTTTCCAACCGACGCTTTATCAATTTCTTTTGCTTTTTCAAGAAAATCGTCCTCAACAAGCGACAATCCCGTGTTTATTCCGCGAGCTTTAAGAAAGGTATACGACATCGCTCCGCCCACAAGAAGATAATCCACTTTTGAAAGCAGGCTCTTCATGACCGATATTTTGGTGGACACTTTTGCTCCTCCGAGAACAGCGACGAAAGGCCTTTCCGGATTTTTTAAAAGCTCGGAAAGATATTTCACTTCTTTCTGGATGAGAAAACCCGCCGCTGATGGCAGAAATTTTGGTATTCCAGTAGTTGAGGCGTGCGCCCTGTGGGCTACCGCGAAAGCGTCTTGTATAAAAATATCGCCGTAGGAAGCGAGTTTCCGCGCGAAATTTTCATCGTTGTTTTTTTCCTCGGAATGGAACCTTAGATTTTCAAGAAGAGAAATTGAACCCGCGGGAAGTTTTTCAAGACCTGCCTTTGTATCGTTTCCGGCGCAATCCTCAAAAAAATGCACTTCTTTTCCGAGGAGTTTCCGCAGATTGGGCAAAACGACTTTAAGCGAAAATTCCGGCGTCGGCGCGCCTTTGGGGCGTCCGAGATGGCTTATGAGAATAAGCGCGCGCGGGCGCTGTTTGAGGATGCTGTTTATGGTGGGAATATGAGCGCTTAATCTTGTGTCGTCGGAGACTTCGCCGTTTTTTACGGGCGCATTGAAATCAACCCGCAGAAGAACTCTCTTATCCCTGAGGTCTATATCGTTCAGCGTTTTCATAAGCTCTTTATTTTGTCTGCATATATTCTATGAGGTCTATAACCCGTGTTGCGTATCCCGTTTCATTGTCATACCAAGCAAGGATTTTCACCATATCGCCGAAAACTTTTGTAAAAGCGGCGTCTATGGTAGACGATTTGGGATTACCGTTAAAATCAATTGAAACAAGCGGCTCCTGGCACACGGCCATGTATTTACCAAGCGGCCCGCGCGACGCTTTAATCAGGGCGGCGTTGACTTCTTCGGCGGTGGTTTCTTTTTCAAGCTGCAAAACGGCGTCCACAACGGACACGTTCGGCGTAGGAACGCGGATGGCGAATCCATCCATTTTTCCTTTCAGTTCGGGTATTACAAGGCCTATGGCTTTTGCGGCGCCTGTGGTTGTGGGTATCATTGAAGCCGACGCGGTGCGCGCGCGGCGCAGATCTTTGTGAGGCGCGTCAAGCACGTTCTGGTCGTTGGTAAAAGAGTGAATCGTTGTCATGAGTCCTTTTTTAACGCCGAATGCATCCATTATAACTTTCACCGGCGGCGCGAGGCAGTTGGTTGTGCACGAGGCGTTGGATATAATGAAATGTTTAGCCGGGTCATATTTGTCTTCGTTGACGCCCATCACTATCGTTATATCTTCGTCTGATGCAGGCGCGGATATTATGACTCTTTTTGCCCCTGCTTTAAGATGTTTTGAAGCCTTTTCTTTGCTTTTGAAAAGGCCCGTTGATTCCACGACTATTTCAACGCCGAGCTTTTTCCATGGAAGAGCTTCTGGATCGCGTTCGGCAAAAACTTGTATTTCCTTACCGTCAATAATTAAACTGTTTTCACGCGCTTCAACCTTACCATCAAAAATTCCGAACGTGGAATCATATTTGAAAAGATGCGCGAGAGTTTTAGTATCCGTAAGATCATTTACACCCACGAAGTCAATATTTTTTGACTTCAATCCAGCTTTAAGAACCAAACGGCCTATGCGGCCGAACCCGTTAATACCAATTTTTGTCATTTTGTCATCCTCCTACTCAACCACTATGCTAGAACCTTCATTTTGAAATGTCCTCTTTCAATTAAGCGTAAATTATACATTTTTTTTATAAAATTGTAAAAGGCCGTTAAAGACAAGCGCCGATTCTTTTCTGTACCGAAACGGGAAGTCTCCCTTTCTGAAAAATCTTGCACCAGCGCCGGTTAAAAACACTTTCGCGCATGGTTCTCTGGCGAGAAAACAAGAAACCGTTTTTTCTATGCCTCCGGATACCGCCGCCCATACGCCTTTTTTGATGCATTCCGGCGTGCTTGCGCCGGGGCCTTTCCGCGGGCGGGAAAATTTTACCTCCGGAAGAAGCGCCGTGCCCGCGCGGAGCGCTTTAAGTGAAAGTTCTATGCCCGGAAATATGACGCCGCCGCGGTAAACGCCGTTTTTGTCCACAAGTTCGCAGGTTACGGCGGACCCCAAATCCACAATTATAAAAGGCGGTGGGCAATGCGTTCCGGCGCCCATAATTGAAGCTATTCTGTCGGAGCCGATATCTTCGGGGGAATTATATTTTAATTTCATTCCAGCTATGTCTCTGTGCGTTAAGAAATAAATTTTTATACCGAGTTCCCTGCATAATTTTTTTAGTTTGGCGGTCGCGTCCGGCACGACCGAACAGCACACGCACAGAGAAATGTTTTTAGAAACAAGAACAGACTTTATGCCGCGGATAGAAGAAGTTTGAAAAATTTTTCCTTCAATCGGTTTTCCATTCTGTATAGCCGCGGTTTTGAGAAAAGTGTTCCCGATGTCAATTAAGAGCGTTTTCATGTTTGAACTTGCTGTGCATCATAAGTTCTGCGATACAACTGAAATATTGCTTCTTTAAAGGCAGAAATTCCTTCATCTGTTTTTTCGTTAGGTTTGCCGCAGGCGGCAGCTTGATTGTCAAAAAATTAACGAATTGTCCGTATTTTTTAAATCGGAAATCAAGGTGCGGACCTGTGGAAAGGCCAGTTGATCCGACATAGCCCACATCCTGACCTTTTTTAACGTAGGCGCCTTGTTTTATGCCTGTGGCGTATCTTGAAAGATGGCCGTACCATGATTCATAAGTGGAATTATGTTTTATTTTAATTATCTTGCCGAAACCGCCATCCCTTCCGGCAAAAACAACTTTACCGTCTCCTACCGCAGACACAGGTGTTCCTCTGGGAGCGGCGTAGTCTATACCTTGATGCGCTCTGAAGTATTTCAGAATTGGATGAAAGCGCCTGTTTGAAAAATAAGAGGAAATTCTTCTGTATGTCAGAGGGGCTCTGAGAAACTGTGTGCTTAAGGATTCTCCGTCGGGAGCGTAATAAGAGAGGAGATTTCCAAAGGGGAAAGCGAAGGCGATGAATTCCTTATTTTTGCGCTGCCTGAAGCTGCCTCCCGACATAATGTATTTTCCCGCCAGTACGGTGCCTTTATTGACTTCCTGTCCGAGGTCAGTGAAAGACTGTTCGTAAACAATAAAAAATCTGTCTCCCGGTCGGGGATCCGTGAGAAAATCTATTCTGGATTCAAAAATATCCGCGAAATTCATGATCAGAGTGGGATTGACGCCTTCTGAAAGCATGGAATAATAAAGATTGTTTTTGATTATTCCTGAATAGCCGAAATATGTTTTATGGATTTTCAGCGTCACTTCTTCGGCCTTGTATCCCGAGGTTGTGAGTTTTACGCGATATTTTGTCTGTACCTCGGGGCTATACGAAAATTCCAGTATTTTGTTTTCTGTGGATACCGCTACTTCGTAATAATGTCCGGCCTGCATTTTTTTAACATTGTAAATCTTTTTAAATTCGTGGATTACGCGGTAATAGTTATCAGCGGTGACGCCCCGCCGCGTAAAAATTGATATGAGCGTTTCTCCGGAGGTAAGAGTGTTGCCGTAAAGAATAATTTTTGCCGGCTCTTTTTTTCCCCCTGCCCGATGATGCGGCATTAGAACAATAGTTGCGCCCGCAAGTATAAAAATAACAGCAGCCGCGGCAATGAGTTTATTGTCTCTCAGCCAATTCAGGATATCTATTTTGCGAATCTTGATTTTTATGCCCCGAATTTTTTAAGTTTGAGAGCGTTTGCCATAAGTATAGGCATTATGTCCGCCGACCATATCCTTCCCAGCGCGCCGCTTTCAAAAGCTCTTTCCGAAAAAACGGAAACATCATCCGTCATTTCATATTTTGATTTTATGGCAATGGGGGAGGGATGCCATGAATGAGCTCCCATTTTTGCCGGAGTTGAATGGTCTGCTGTTATGCATACGACATCAAAATTCTGTGAAATTATTTCCGGGAGCAGTTTGTCAAAAGCCTCAATGGCTTTGACTTTGCCTTCAAAATCTCTATCCTCTCCCCGTGAATCGGTGTACTTGTAGTGGTAATAAATAAAATCATAATTACCGCCCTGCTTTTTTAAAGATTTTAACTGACTTTCCGGAGTAGCGCCGCAGTCAACAATCTCCATTCCTACAAGTGAGGCCAGGCCTTTGTACATCGGATATGTGGCGAAAGCTCCGCATTTTAGTTTATAGAGTTCGCTCATCTTCGGAATATCAGGCAGAGAGGCAAAACCTCTCATAAGGGCAGTGTTGGCGACCGGCTCGTCTTTTAGCGTTTCGGTCAGCTTTGTTATGAAAGCGTTGACTATTCTTGCGGCGCGCGAGCCGGACTCCGAATTGCTCTTGCATTCAAGCGGCGGCATGCCCTCCTTCTGTGGATCGGCGTCAGATAGGTCGCCGGAAAGATTTTCTCCGGTAAACATCACTACGAACCTGTGCTCTTTTCCCGGAAAAATCTTCACTTTGACGTCATCAATTTCTTCTATCTGCTCTGAAAGTTTTTTGACAAGCCTTTCGTTCTCTTCCGTGGGTATTCTTCCGGCTCGACGGTCAACAATCAAGCCGTTTTTGAGAGTGGCAAAATTCGCCCGCGAGGCCATATCAAATTCCGTCATTTCCCTTCCTATCCCCAAAGCTTCAAGAACGCCCCGTCCAATCTGATACGTCATGGGATTATAGCCGAAAAGAGCGAGATGCCCGGGCCCTGAGCCCGGCGTTATGCCCAGCGCCACAGGCACATTTCTTCCGCAAACGGAGTCTTTCGCGAAAGCGTCAAGATTTGGGCACACAGCCGCTTCAAGCTCCGTTTTACCTTTTACCGGAATGCCGCCGAGGCCATCCACAACTATCATGCAAATTCTTGAAGGCGTCTTTTCGGAAAGGCCCATCATCGTATTTTCAGGAAACATTTTTCCTCCTCACTTATAAACGCCGCGCCCGGGCGTTTTACATTTTGCTGATGCCGTTTTTATCTACTTTTGCGTAAAAGAATTTCGGCGACGGCACTTTTTCGGCGCCGATGGTGTAAGCGGCGATAAAACGCTTTTTAGCGGACTCAAATTTGACGCTGTCACTTGAATGGAATATAGCAAGAGCTTCGCCTTTTTTGACTGGATCGCCAACCTTCTTTTTCAAATATATACCCACTCCGGGATCTACCACATCATCCTGCTTTGCTCTTCCCGCACCCAATGAATTGGCGGCGAGGCCCACTTCAAGAGCATTGATCTTCTGTACATAACCGTCCGCTTCGCTCAATACTTCAATTTCCTCTTTGGCCTTAGGAAGCATATCAGGATTATCAATGGCGTCGGGATTACCGCCCTGAGCGACTACCATTTCTTTAAGTTTTTTCAGGCCGCTGCCGTCGGCTATGGCTTTTTTCATTCTGGCTTTACCGTCTTCAAGATTTTCGGCTATTCCGGATATAAGAAGCATATTCGCGCCCAACTGAACGCATAGGTCTTCAAGATCTTTCGGACCCTTTCCCTTAAGTGTTTCTATGGCTTCTTTAACTTCTATCGCGTTGCCTATGGCAAAACCCAGGGGTTCTTCCATTGAAGTAACAAGCGCCACCATTTTTCTGCCGGCAAGCTCACCGACGTCAACCATGGCTTTTGCAAGTTTTGCGGCATCTTCATATTTTTCCATAAAAGCGCCTGAGCCGGTTTTCACGTCCAGCACAATGCCGTTGGCTCCTGCGGCGAGTTTTTTGCTCATGATGCTTCCCACTATCAGCGGTATGGAATCCACTGTCGCTGTGCCGTCGCGCAACGCATATATTTTCTTATCAGCAGGGGCAAGCTTTGCTGTTTGTCCTATAAGCGCGATATGTATTTTGTTTACATTCTCAACAAACTTTTCCATTGGAAGAGAGCACGTAAAACCCGGAATAGATTCAAGTTTATCAATAGTGCCTCCGGTATGCCCCAGTCCACGGCCCGTCATCTTTGCTACAATACCGCCGCAGGCGGCGACTAGAGGATTGAGTATAAGAGATGTAGTATCCCCCACTCCTCCGGTAGAATGCTTATCCACTTTAAAGCCCTTGATACCGCTTAAATCTACGCGGTCCCCGGAATCAACCATGCATTCTGTCAGAACTGTAGTTTCCTCAGCCGTCATATCGGAGAAATATATCGCCATCAAAAAAGCAGATATCTGATAATCCGGGATATCGCCTTTTACAAAACCGGAAATCATAAAAGAAATTTCTTCTTTTGATAAAACTCCGCCGTCCCTCTTCTTTTTAATCACCTCATAAACACTAAACATTTTTCCTCCTTGCCTCATCCCTCGGCTTTCAAATTACAGACCCCGATTTTTTTTTCAAACTCTTTAAGAAAAAAATAATCTTTTTCTTTCGTATCAGCGCGGTGAAAATAATATCCATAACTCCGCGGCCTGGATCTTCACCAGCGATTATATTAAGAATTTTATCGTTTTTTTTCAACCTCAACAGAAATTTTTCCCCTTTTTGCTCGGCCGAAACGCAAGTCATTCCCTCGCCTGCAAATAGCGGCGCGGGATTTCCGCTCCCGAAAGGCTCCAGAGTTTCAAGAAAAGTTTTTATGTTTTTATTCAGCCAGTCATCCCATAACAATTCCGCGCGGGGAACTGCCGGCGCGGTAATATTTTGAAAATAAGAGCCGCAATTTTCTATAAATTTTTCCATGGCATCCGCCGTTATTCTTATGCCGCACGCCCCCGGATGGCCTCCGAATTCGGAGCCGCAGGCGCAGTTTTTGAAAGCCTCGAGCATATCGTATCCCGCGCCTCTGGCCGAACCTGTCCAGAAGTCCATATCCTTCGAGGGAGTAAAAATAACAGATGGTTTTCCGAACAGTTGAGAAATCCTTGACGACGAAGCTCCTCTCAAACCTTCGGAGAGTGTTTCCGAGCGCACCAGTATAACCGGATTTTTATTAAGTCCGAGGCGGTATATGCGTTTTAGCAGTTCTTCAAACGAGCTTCTCATCTCAACCTGCCTTTTGTTATTAAGGTCTTTTACTCGGGAGATGGCGGCGGAAATATTTTTTTTGGAATCAGCCTGCAGTATATCCAGCGAAAGCTTCGGCAAACCCATTCTTTTCGGTGTATTAAGGAAAGGAATGAGTTTAAGCCCCAGGTCCCGTCTTAGCGATTTTTTTGATATATCCAGTTTATTCAGGAGAGTTCTTACTGAATAGCGTTTCACGTTAAAAATAAGGGGGAGATGCTTTTTAACGAGCGCGCGGGATATTCCTTTCAGGGCTATATTGTCCGAAAGAGTGCCGAGCGCCGCAAGAGGAAGGTTCTGCTCGGAGAACACCTTAAAGGCGGGGGTTCTGAAATGAGCCAGTATCAGGTAAAGCTTTCCGGCTGTTTCCGCGTCGGGCAGGGCCCTGTGCGCGGCGGCCTTAATGCCGAAATAATCTTTCAGGCTTTCCAGCTTGTGGCTCTGCGACGGCAGCGAGCTCCGCGACATAGGGAGAGTATCAATAACAGTATTGGAAAGCGTGCATCCGAGATATTTACGGAATTCAGCATCTATGAAAGAAACATCAAAAGGGGCGTTGTGGAATATAAGAGTTTCATCGCCTATCCATTTTCTGAAGCGCCGGAGCACCTCCACGCGGTCGGGAGCTCCTTCAAGTTCCAGATTACTGATGCCGGTAAGAGAGCTGATTTCGGCGCTTATGTGAGAGACTGGTTTCAGAAGAGATGAAAAAGTGTCTATGGTTTTGAGGCCGGAAAACTTTACGGCGCCGATTTCTATAATCTCGTTTTGAGAAGGAGAAAGGCCTGTTGTTTCTATATCGCAGGCTATTTTAATGCCGCCAAAATCTTCTTTCAGGTTTAATCTGTAAGATGCGGCAAGGCAAAAGGCGGTTGTGCATCCGGCGAGCTCCAGCACCGGGTTTGCGAGGCAGGAATCTATAACGGCATCTGCGGGAGCCTGTTTTCCGCAAGGGTGATGATGGTCCGTTATTATGAATTTTATGCCGCGTGTTCTGAAAGCTTCCGAGGCCGCGTGTTCTGAAATACCGACATCGGCAGTGACAACAACCTGCGGGCCCGATTCCAGAATGGCTGTTATGTCCGAAGAATTTATTCCGTGGGCGGGCCCCCCGCAGACAAAAAGAGAAGTGTTTGCGCCGCTTAAAGCGTCTTCAAGAATAAGAAGAGAACTGAGGCCGTCCACGTCCGAATCGGCTATCAAGGCTATTCGTTCGCTTTTGCGGACAGCATCTTTGAGGATGCCCACAGCTTTGCTCATGTCCGGAAAACTTTCCAACATCGCGGGAATATCTATTTCAGGGTTAAGAAAATTTCTTATTTCGCTTTCTGTCTTCAGCCCTCTTTTAACAAGCAAACCAAGTATGTGCCTGTCGTCCTCCATTTCGGACGCGAGGTAATCCATCAGTTTTTCCTCCCGCTCCGGAAGACATGCTGCTTCCGCTATTTTATCGTTTAACTTCACAGGGAGGCTTTCTAATCTCAGAATTTTTTTGAAGAAAGTATGCCTTTTATCAGAAGTATGAAATTTTTGGAAATCTGTTTTCCCGATTCAAGAACTTCCTTATGCGAAAGTGGCGCGCCTGTCACGCCGCAGGCGTAGTTTGTGAGGCATGATATGCCAATAACCCGCATTCCGAGTTTTTTAGCCACAAGTACTTCCGGCACTGTGGACATTCCGACCGCATCAGCGCCAAGCGTTCGTACCATTCTTATTTCGGCTTTTGTCTCATAAGAGGGCCCTGAAAGAGCAAGGTAGACGCCTTCATTGATCTTTATTTTAATTTTTTTCGCCGCCGCTTTCACTATTTTTCTGTATTCGGCATCATAGGCGTCGCTTAGATCTATGAAATGGGCTCCGCCGATAAGCGGATTGTCGCCTATCATATTTATGTGATCGTTAATCAGCATAAGAGACGGCACCTTGAAACTTTTTTTGACGGCGCCTCCGGCATTAGTCACGATAAGTTTCTTCACTCCCATTTTAGCGAGCACTTCTATCATGAGCACGAGTTTTTCCATGGGATGCCCCTCGTAATAATGAATTCTTCCCGACATTATTATGACTTTCCGCGAAGCTATGGTACCGGAAATAAGTTTTCCTGAGTGCCCCGGCACTTTGCTTTTCGCGAATCCCGGTATTTTGTCATACGAAATTTCTTTTCTGTTTTTTGCTTCATCAGCCAGCGCTCCCAGTCCGCTGCCCAATATCAGAGCGATTTCGGCTCCATTTATTTTCTTCTTTACAACATTAAAAGCTTTTTCAGCTGCGTTCATAATAAAATCTCCTTCAAAAATGATGTTCCGCGTTTAAGGCCGGACACACCCAGGTATTCCGCCGCCGTGGCGCCTATATCGGCAAAAGTCTCCCGTGCTCCCAGGTTCACGCCGGGTTTTGTCATGCTTCCCGTTACTAAGAGCGGCACATATTCTCTTGTGTGGTCCGTGTGCGCTATGTATGTCGGATCGCATCCGTGGTC
>VMTI01000226.1 GCA_013791675.1 bacterium
CAGGATGGTACCTTTTTCGGTGACATTTTATTATTATCTAACAAGACCATTTCGGTGACATTTAATATTATCTAATGCGGCGGCTGTACAATTAATCAGGGAAAAGTTATTATGACGGTATGAGCCTTAATTTATACACAACCCTGGCAAAGGCGGCGGAAAAATTCCCGAAAAAAAAGGCCGTATTTTATGAAAACAGCGTGTTCAGCTTCTCGGAAGTTATTGACAAAATAGATCGTTTCGCCGGGCTGCTTACATCCCGCGGTATAAAGAAAGGAGACAATGTCGCGGTGCTTCTGAGAAATTCGCCCGAGCTGATTTATTCGTTTTTCGCCTGCTGGAAAATAGGCGCGGCCGTGGTGCCTCTCAATTTTTTTTACACCTCCGGAGAACTCATATACATACTCAACGATTCCCGGGCGCTTATCCTGGTAAGCAACGATTCATTCGCGGAGCATTTTACAAGAATAAAAGAAGAAGTCAACAATATAAAGGAAATCATTTCATGGGATAATCAGGAGCTTCCCGAAAAACAACACGGCGGTGAAAAAATTCTGCCAGAAGATACCGCGGCAATTCTTTACACATCAGGAACAACGGGGCACCCGAAAGGCGCGATTCTCACACATAAAAATTTCCTGAGCGATGTGGCCAGCTGCCGCGCGGTCGTGGCTGTGAATCACAAAGACAGAGCAATATGCTTTCTGCCGTTGTTCCATTCTTTCGCGCTGACAGTCTGCCTGCTGCTGCCCATTCTGCAGGGAGGAAGCGTTGTGCTTCTCCCCCGCATAATCAAAGGGCCTAAATTCCTGAAACTTATTTTCAAAAGAAGAATTACGCTTTTCGTCAGCATACCTCAGGTATATTCCCTCTTTGCCGACATCCCTTCATTGATAGGAAGAATCGCGCTATGGTCCGTTAATTATTTTGTAAGCGGCGCCGATTCTCTGCCGGTGGCTGTTCTCGTCAACTTTGAAAAAAAATTCCATAAAAAAGTGCTTGAGGGTTACGGCCTCACCGAAGCCGCGCCGGTGGTGACATTCAACCCGCCGGAATTAAGAAAACCCGGATATATAGGAAAGGCTCTGCCCGGCATAGAAGTGAAAATTGTCAGCGTCGAAGGCAAAGAACTTTCATCGAACGAAGTGGGAGAAATCATAATCAAAGGTGACAATGTGATGCAGGGTTATTTTCAGTATCCGGAGGCCACAAAAACCGCGCTGCGCGGTGGTTGGCTGTACAGCGGAGATATAGGGTTTAAGGATGAAGACGGTTATATAAAAATCATGGACAGAAAAAATGATATGTTTGTCTGCCGCGGGCTTAATGTTTATCCCCGCGAAATAGAAAACGTTTTGCGCGAGCTGCCTCAGATAGAAGAAGCCGCCGTTAAAGGAATACAATTAAAGGAAGACACAAAAGTGCCTGTGGCTTATATAAAAATACGAAGCGCTATAAGCGCTCCTGAAATCATAGCTTTCTGCCGCGGGCAACTCGCCAATTACAAGGTGCCGCACCACATAAATTTTTTGGAAGATTTTCCGAGAACAGCTACGGGCAAAATATCAAAAAAAGACCTCTCCTGAAAAACCGGAGGAAACAGAGTTGAAAAGATACATCCGCGGAAGAAGTTTCATCAACCACCTTCCGCGGAATTACAGAAACACAGTTATTAACCTGTGCTATGAAATATGTGTATCGTTACGAAAAAAAGTTATCTTTGGTCGCGAGATTCACGAGGTTCGCGAGCTTCGCGAGGTTTCGCTTTGTTTACTTTTACCTCTCTTCCCTTAAGATCTTTTCCGTTTAACGCGGCAATAGCTTTATCGCCGCCTTCGTCGGAAGTCATTTCAACAAACGCGAAACCCCTTGAGCGTCCCGTAAATTTGTCTTTAATGATTACCGCGGAAGTGACTTCTCCGAACTCTTCAAAAGCGGCCTTCAAATCATCTTCCGTCATTCCCCATGCCAAATTCCCAACATAAATGTTCATTCTGAACCTCCTTAAAAACTGCAAAATGCTAACATAATTTTGAAACGCGCGCAAGATGCAAAAACAGAAAACATACCATACTTACTTTAAATAATTCTGAAAAAAAGCACGGCGGAAAGCCCGCATATTATCCCGTGCGTGAGTGTTCTTGAAATGTTTTTTGTCATTCCTTTAAACCTCGCTTGCGCGGCGGAAAAAGATTCGGCAAAAGACAGAACAAACATAAAAATCAAAACTGCCGCCACCGGAACGGCGACATTCCTCCTGAAAAGAGAAGAAAGCGCATCTTCCCAAAATATAATCTGGATTAGCGCCACCACCGAAAAAGTGAGGATGAGCGAATGCGTGAGAAGCCTTGACACATTGCTTGTCCCGCCCTTGCCTCTGGCAAAATATATTCCCGCTGTCTCCCACAAAGACAAAAGAAGTATGGCGCTGGTGCAAATCAAATTTGTCATATCCTTACCCATAACTTCCTCCTTTTTTTCGGGAGATGATTCCGTAAGCCGGATTCTGTTATAACGGCCATTCATCTATGCGGCCTACCCGTCCCGCATTTCAAACGAGCAGCTTGCGTTTTTCCGTGAGGAAAAACATCGGGACTGCTTGGCCTTGCTCCCGGCAGGGTTTAGCCTTTTCACTACGGCACCGGCTTTACGCCGGCCCGTACATAGTTTCTGTGCCACTTTCCGTACTCCGTTCGCCTAAAAGGTTTACGGAGCCCCCCGCTTTAACAACGGGGTACCGTGCTCTGCGGAGTCCGGACTTTCCTCCCGCCTAAACGGGCGGCCGTCCGAATCATCCCCCATATAAAGTATAAAAAAAAATAAAAAAAATCAATCTGTATTATCTCTATTCTCATAAACGCCCGGTTTCACCGTCTTTATTTTTATCATTAATTCTCCGTCCATTTTTTTCTATGTGCGGAGCACCTATTTTCTCCAAATATCAAGGGATGAGGGTATTCGCCAGAACAAACACGGCAATAGTTTTAGCTTTCATTCATATCCTCCCTGATCGCTACATCCATGGATTTTAACAAGTATGGCCTTAAAGTAAAGCTTAGGAGCCGGGCCGCTGAGATTTCGGGCGGAGCGCCTTAAATTTTTGAGACTGCGGGCGGAACCGTCCCCGCTCCCTCTTTGTGACAGAAACTCCTGTATTTATTATAATGAATGCCGGTCAAAAAAGCAGGATAAAGAGAAGAAGGAGTTTTTATGAAAGAAACAAAAAATATTGTTACTATGAATGGTCAATCCATTACGCTTGTAGGCAATCAAATCACGGTGGGCAGTAAAAGCGAGAAATTTAATGTGCTTGACGACAAA
>VMTI01000210.1 GCA_013791675.1 bacterium
AACATCTGTCTGCTTAACGCCTGATCCTGATGATCCAGCTTAAACATTTGGGACAGTATATCCATAGCGCTTTTCTTTTCCGACTCTTTGATTTTATTATCCGCCTTAACAATCAGGGCCATAAAGGCGATGAGATTTGTAAAAACTATGTGTCCGCGATTGGCCGGGTTATGAAGTTCAGCGCCGGCGTCCGGATCCATCGCTCCGGCGATAAAATACCCCGCTACAGCGCCGATAGGCCCGCCGATAGCCCAACCTAATCCCGCCCCTATGAATTTTGACCAGTTTCCCATTTATCTCCCCCTAACCGCTGATTGCCCTGCCCGGCAATAGCGCAAAGGGATTACATTTTGAAAACTATGTAAAACCGCCGGAAGCAGAGTTTTAATTTCATTTAATACTTTGGTCATTTGCGCCTCCCTTGATACCAAACACACTGAATCGTATCAAGAATACGGCGTGAATGTAAAGAGGAAATTATTCGTTTACATAACGCGCTTATCCGTTAGATAAGCTACGTCTTAAATTGAATATCCAGGCGTGTGCCGGTGCCGGCCGCAACTTTTTCTAACGTTTTAAGGCTGTATCCTAAATACTCCCCTCTTTCAATCCTGGCTATAGCTGTCTGACTAGTGTGTATTTTTTTTGCTAATTGTTTTTGAGTCAAACCGCGTTTTATCCTTATCTGCGCAATTTTAAAACCTATCTGAAGTTTTTTGCCTTCTTCCGCGAAATATTTTTTAAAGTCTTTGTCTTTGAGTTCTTTCCGCAGAACTTCGTCTATAGTTAAAAGTTTCTTATTCATTTGAATTCCCCCCTTTCATATCTGATTATAAAATCCCTCATCTTTTTTTCAGCATTGCTAATTTCCTGCTCCGGCACTGCTTGAGATTTCTTTTTGAAAGCATGCAATAAAATAATATCCTTTTTCAAAAAGAAAAAATAAAAAATTCTTACATTTCCGTCCGCTACGCGAATTCGCAATTCCCTAAGTTTTCCTTTTATCTGAGCAGTATATGGGCGCCTTAAAGCGGCGCCCTTTTCTTGCAGGAAAACGATATATCTATATATTTTTGCCCGGTCCCGCTTATTTATTTCGCTTATAAAATCTCTTACCGGATAATCACCCCGCTGAGTTCTGTAAAAACTTATTTCATACATTTCAACCTCGCTTTAAGTGTATATCAAAGTTGATATATTGTCAAGTCACCGTCCCCGCGTTATTCGTAGCGCAGAGCTTCTATGGGGTTGAGAGCGGCGGCCTTATGAGCCGGCCATATACCGAAGGCCAGTCCCGTGGCCGCGGAAAAGAAAAACGCCAGCAGAATGCTGAAAAGGCTCACGCTCATCGACCATCCGGCGAAATGAGCGAGCACCATGGACACCGAGAAACCAAAAAGTATTCCCATGACGCCTCCCGTGAGGCAGATGACGATGGACTCTATGACAAATTGAAAAAGTATATCCTTGTCGTTGGCGCCAATCGCTTTTCTCAGCCCGATTTCCCTCGTCCTTTCGGTGACGGACACCAGCATTATGTTCATTATGCCTATTCCGCCCACGAGCATGCTTATGAAAGCTATGGAGCCCAGCAGCCATGAAAAAGTTTTCATCGTCGCTGTCATGGCTTCCTGAATTTCAGCCATGTTCCTGATATCTATCGCGTCCTCTTTATCCTCCGGCAGAGAGTGCAGCCTTATAAGAACTCTTTTCAATTCATTCTGCAGCGCCGACAATCCTTCCGCCGTCTCGCCCTGCACGTCTATATAATCCACATACTGCTTCCCCAGCAGCCGGTACATCGCCGTGTTGAGCGGAATTAATATTTCATCGTCTTTATCACGCCAGCCGGTGGCGCCCTTTGAGGGGAGCGTCCCTACAACGGTAAAACTCACCCTGTTTATTTTCACTTTCTTGCCGATGGGGTTTTCGTCGCCGAAAAGATTCTTTACGACAGTCTTTCCCAGAATCGCGATTTTTGGACGCGCCAGCGTCTCGGCGGCTGTAAAAAAACGCCCCGCGTCCGCATAACTTTCCTGCATCGCCTCATAAGGGGGCTCCACGCCTGTGATGCGCGTGTTCCAGTTTTTACTGCCGTAAACAATCTGGGCGCGCCCTGAAACAATACCCGTAACATTCTTAACGCCTTTTATTTTTCTTATCACTTTCACATCGGCTTCATCAAATCTCGTGGGCGCTGACTCGGATGCGATGCCGCCGCGGCGATGCCCCGGGCGCACCGTCAGAAGATTGGAGCCCAGAGACGCGAGATTTTTCTCCACATCCTTGCGCGCTCCTGTGCCGAGGGCAAGCATTGTTATCACGGACGCTACGCCGATCAGCACACCGAGAGCCGAAAGAAAAGAACGGCTCTTGTTGGAAAGCAGCGCCCTGACGGCCTGATAAAAATAATTCCGCACCCTTCCCAGCGTCAGAAGTTTATGAAATTTGAGTTCCGGCAGCGGCATTTCAGCATTGAGCTTTTTCACTTCACCGCTTTTTTTCACGTCCGAAACTATAAGGCCGTCCTTCAATGTTATTTTTCTTCCCGCGTAAGCGGCGATTTCATCTTCATGCGTCACCATGACAATTGTGATTCCTGTTTTATTCAAATCACTCAGGATTTTCATTATTTCCGCGGAAGACGCGGAGTCCAGATTGCCCGTGGGCTCATCGGCGAGAATAACTCTGGGATTTCTTATCAGCGCCCGGGCGAGCGCCACTCTCTGCTGCTGGCCGCCGCTTAATTCATTCGGCATATGCGCCGCGCGGTCGGAGAGCCCCACCTTGCTGAGCAGTTCTTCGGGGGCGGAGCTTTTGTTTTTTGAGGCTTTTGACGCGTAAACAAGAGGCAGAGCCGCGTTATCGCGCGCCGATATTCTTGAAAGCAGGTTGAACATCTGAAAAACAAACCCCAGCACCTCGTTGCGGATGGCGGCGAGTTTCTCCCCCGGCATATTAGCGGTGTTCATTCCCGCGAGAATATATTGTCCCTCGTCGGGGATATCCAGAAGCCCCATCAGATGAAGAAGCGTGGATTTACCGGAACCCGACGGGCCCATTATAGCGACAAACTCTCCTGAGTCTATGTCAACATCTACGCCTTTGAGCGCCTTAACTTCTATATCGCCGATGCGGTATGTTTTTTTTATTCCCTGAAGTTTTATCATCTACCGGCGGCCGCCGCCTATTCCGGGAATTCCGGCGGTTGTTCTGCGGGACCTTTGCGAGGACGGGCGGGACTCCATCGTCACCAATTCGCCTTCTTCAAGTCCGGATACTATCTCCACATTCACGCCGTCACTTATTCCTGTTGTTATATTCCGCCTCTTTATTTCGCCCGCGTCGTTTTTAATTGACACGAATTCTTTGGTTCCATATTTCTTAACGGCGGCGGCGGAAAGAATCAGGATATCGTTTTTTTCCTCAAGTTTGATGTCTATATTCGCGCTCATGCCCGAACGCAGCAGAGCGAGGCCCCCGGCGGGCGCTATCTTCACCCTGTAAACCGTCACATTGTTTATCACTTCGGATTCATAGGCGATATGCTCTATGTTTCCACGCACCATGTCGGAGGGATACGCGTCCAGCAAAATTTCGGCGATCTGGCCTATTTTTAATTTTCCTATATCCGTCTCATCAACCTGCGCCTCTATTATAAGGCTGTCGGCCATCACAAGCAAAGCGTCGGAGGCACTCACCGTCTGGCCGGGCTCAAAACTGCGCTTGATTATAAATCCTGAAATCGGGGCTATCACAGGCGTGGGCTTATAAACATCATTCCATTTCGCGACAGCGTCCGCGCCTTTCGCTCGGGCGGCGTCAAGCAGCGCCGCTCTGTCCTGGCTGCTCATCCACGACAGCACATCGCCCTTCTTCACCGTATCGCCTTCCGACACCAGTATCCTGTCAATCCTTCCGGAAAAAGGCGGCTTTATTTCAAGCCTGTTGCGGGGCCTGACAGTCCCGTTTGCCGAGACGCTTTTGGATATTCCGCCCCTGACAACTTTGTATTCCTGAGGCGTCACTTTTGCCCCGCCCCGCCTTAAAACAAAAAACATCAAAAGGCCCAGCACCGCAACCACAGCTATAATTTTTATTTTCATTTTATCTCCCCGAAAAGCTTATCGCCCAGAGCCTCAGCGCTGAAACGGCCGTAAACAGCCGCCAGAACGCTTTTCCTCATATTTATCATTTCCTTCTCTATGGCATCCCAATCCTCGTAACTCATCAGTCCGTTGAGGTACTTTTCTTTCGCTATGCGCGCGCGCTCAGAGGCGGCGGCAAAATATTTTTTTCTCACTTCCAGATTTTCGGCGGCGTCGATCATGGCAAAACGCGCCTCTTTTATGTCCCATAATATTCTTCTGCGGGTGTCACGGAGTTTCTCTTCCGAGGCCGTGGACGCTGACCGGGCTATTCGGGCGCCGAGCACATCTTTTCCGGACGATAAAAAAGGATAACTCAAAGACATCCCCGCGCTCCATGTGGCGGCGTCCAGCGGAAAAGATTCACCGTTTCTTCCCACTCTCGCCGATAATGATAAATCGGGATAGAAGTTTCCTTTAACGCTTTTTTCGGACTCCCGCACCGCGTCATATTCATAAGAGGCCTGCAGGTATTCGGGATCCGCCGCGAGATAGACGGACGCTTCTTTTTGCGCAACGGCTGATGATTTTGCCGCAGGGAAACTGCTTTCAAGCGCGCCCTCAAGAGATGCGCCGCCCAGATTTTCTTCGCCCATAACGCGCGCAAGCTCAAGCTCCGCCATTTCCGCCGCGTGTTTCGCCGAAGAAAGTTCATAAACGGCTTCAAGGTAATCCGCGTCCGCGCGCAGGCTCGCGCCTATGTCCTCCCTTCCGGCCTCGTATCTGAGCTTGACCAGCTCCATGTTATTTTTTCTTCTTTCCGCGAATTGCACATTAAGAGCGACTGTTTCCGAAGACTTCAAAACCCCCGCGTAAGCCATTTTTAAATTATATACGGCTTCTCTTTTTGTATTCCTATACGCGGCTTCCTTCGCTTTATAATTAAAATATTTTCTGCTGTAATCGGCGCGGGTGCTGAAACCCCTGAAAAGAGGCATACTCGCCGAAAGCCCCATGCTGTAACTGTCCTCTGAATTAGAGGTGTCGCTCCATGAAGCCGAGCCTGATAAGGACGGCAGAAATTCCAGAGCGGCGGACTTGTACTCAAGGCGGGACTGTTCAAGAGCTTTCGATGCGGCGAACAGAGCGCTGTTTTTTTCAAGGCCTTTTTTAAGTATCAAAGGCAAGCTGAGTTTTGCCGGCTCTGCCGCTCCGACAGAGAACGCCAGCGCCCACAAGCAAAAAGCGGAAAGAACATATTTTATTTTTCGTTTCATATAACCGTTAGACGCGCGAAAATTGAAAAAGTTACAAAGAGGGGGTCAGGTCTTGCCCTTAGAGATTGCGAAGCAATCTCAAGGACTGAGTCCCGGAAATCTTTCAGATTTCTCGGGGCCTGTCCGCTTTGGGCGGGAAAGTTACAAAATCAAGCACCGTTTTCCTTTTTCTATACCGCAACTGCTTGCCGGGTTGTTTCGTGTTCCTTTTGCGCCCGGACCACTGCTAACCTCAGTCTATATCCAATGTGGAACAGCAAATTTTCTACAGTTTTAAGATTGGAGAAATTGCCTTCTTCTATCTTAGAAATATATTGCTGGGTTACATTCAGCTCTTTAGCAAGCTTAGCCTGAGATAATTGATGTTTGTTGCGATACTCAATAATTTTTTGAACAACTTTCGCCTTCTGTTTGATTAGGTCATAGCGTGATTCCAATTCAGAATCTTTTTTCATTTTCCTTTTTATGTAATCATCTACTTTTTTCATAGCCTTCTCCTCAATCTACTTTTAATTCTTCGCGCCTCTTTTTATCACGGTGTTATTGTATTTTCAATTTTCTTTGCCGCGCAATTTCAATTTCTTTTTTAGGTGCTTTCTTTGTCTTTTTCACAAAACCATGCAATAAAATTATTTGCCGTTTATGGAAAAAGAAAAATAAAACCCTAATTTGCCCTTCTTTCCCTTTAAACCGTAATTCAAAAATTCCATCGCCAATAGGCGCTGTATGAGGAAACCTCAACTCCGGGCCGAGCTGCTCAAGCAATTCTTTTTTATAAATAAATTTGTCCCAGCTGCTTGCATCTAATGAATCAATAAAATCTTCTATCGGCTTTTTGCCGGCTTCAGTTTCATAAAAAACGCATATATAATTTTTTCCCATTGAATTCTAATCCTTTATCGATTGAATTATACAACGTTTTAGTTGTGATGTCAATGCCTGTTGTCCCCATTTTTGCCTTTTTTGCTATACTTTTGTAACTTATGGGCGCGCTGACGCGTCTAATAGGGCAAGGAAAAAGGAGAATATGAGTTTCTTAGAAAAACTAATCGCTTATTTTGTTGACCGGCACCTGCTGACCAATTTAATATTCGTCGTTGTCTTTATCGGCGGTATCTTCGCATGGAAAAACACAAGCAAAGAGGAAATGCCGAATATCACATTTGATTTCGTCCGCATAAGTACCCGTTATTCGGGAGCGACCGCCGAAGAGGTGGAGCACTTTGTGACAAAACCCATAGAGGAACAGGTCAAAGGAATTGACGGCGTTTACAGGGTTACGAGCGTATCGGGAAACGGAAGCTCCAGCGTTTCGGTAGAACTGGAACAGAATCTGCCCAACAGGGACGAAGTCATAATGGATGTGAGAAACGCCGCGCTGGACGCGAAACTTCCGGACGATGTTACGGACGATCCCGACATAAGGGTGTATAAGACCAGCAAGATGGCTATTATAGACATAGTACTGATAGACACTAAGACGCATCTGCATACTGTAGAATCCCGGCGTCGGCTGCAGGGGTATGCCCACGCCCTTGAAAATCAGATTCTGAACCTTCCCGAAGTAAACAGCGTTGATAAAACCAATTATCTGCCGGAAGAAATCCGGATAATGACGGACCCCGCGAAACTGATTAAATTTGATATCCCTTTTAACACCGTAATGAGTGAAGTCAGAGCAAACCACGTCCGCCAGCCCGCAGGCAGCATAGATATAAAAAGCGAGCCCAGCGTCACCCTGCTCTCGGAACTGGACACCGTAGAGAAACTGAAAAACCTTATTATACAGGGAGGGTTTGAGGGGCAAGTCGTTAAATTAGGCCAGGTTGCCGAAGTGGAAAAAACTTATAAAAAAGAGAAATCAATTTTCAAGGTTAACGGACATGAAGCCGTAATGCTCCGGGTAGTTAAAAACAGCTCATACGGCATACTGATAGCTCTTGATGCTGTGAAAAAACAGGTTGAGTTTTATCGTAAAAACAATATTAAAGGCACAGACATTCAGATTGTCATGCTCGACGACGAATCGGTAGATTTGAAAAACCGGCTTTATCTTATAGCGGCAAACGGTTCTCTGGGATTCACGCTGATACTGATAATGCTTTTTATTTTTCTGAATTTCAAGTCGGGCGTGTGGGTGGCGATGGGTATCCCGTTTACAATGTTTTTCACAATGATTTGCGTGTGGGTGCTGGGCTACACCGTAAATAATATTACTCTCGCCGGAGTTATTATCGTTATGGGAATGATAGTGGACGACGCCATCGTGGTATCGGAAAATATTTCGCGGCTTCAGGCCAATGGAATGTCTTCGCATGAGGCCGCCTGTAAAGGCACGGCCGCGGTGTTTTTTCCCGTGGTGGCGAGCGTTCTGACCACCTGCGTGGCGTTCCTGCCTCTTTTCTTTTTTCAGGGAAGATTTGTTCAGATGCTCAAATTTATTCCCATGATTATTTTTTGTATGCTCGGGGCGAGCCTTCTGGAATCGCTGCTGATACTGCCCGGTCATATGCGGTTTGAGTTTCCTAAAATCAAAAGAAAACACAATAAAATCAGCAATCCGCCGGCGGCGGCGAAAAACGGGCACTGGTTTGACAAAATAGAAGATAGATACGGGCATATACTGGAAAGAGCGCTTCCTTATAAATGGCTGGTTTTCATTTTATTTTTTGCACTGCTTTTATTGTCAGGTTACATTTTAAAAACAAAGATGAAATTCGTCATGTTCCCCAATGAGGAGACAAGAGATATCACCATAAGCGGAAATGCCGGAGATGGCGCCGACCGTTATGAGACGGCGGAAACGACAAAAAAAATAGAGCATATACTTTCCGGATATCTGGGAAAAGAAGTGATAGGTTTCAGAACACGGGTAGCGAGCAGTCACCGAGGAAGATCCGTGGAAGAAAACAAGTTCCGCGTTAATGTTGAAATATTGCCTAAAGATAAGCGCAAAAAATCGGCGGACGCACTGATGAAGGAATGGGAAACCGAAGTAACAAAGATAGACGGCCTTAAAGAAATGAGATTCTCCAAAAGCCGCTGGGGTTCTGACAGCGGCAGCCCCATAGAGCTCGTCGTTATGGAAAACAATGACGGTATAAGAGATACTGTCGCAGAAAAAATAGCGGCGGCTATGAAAAAGCACCCCGCGCTTCTGAATGTGGAAATATCCCGCCCGATAACCAATCCGGAATACAAGATAAGCCTCAACAGAGAAAAGATCAAGCGGCTTGCCATCACACCCTCCAATCTGTCATCCACCATACGCGCGGCTCTCGAGGGCACCATCATATACACCCTGCCCACGGACGACGAAGAAATAGCGGTGCGTTTTACGACGGTTGACCGTGCGAAAGACAATATTGAAAAAATACTGGATATACCCGTGGAAAACAGAGGCAACTATCTGGTTCCCATGAGAGACATAGTTAATGTTGTTGAAACCCGGTCCCCTAATTCCATAGAAAGGAAAGACGGCAAACGGATAACAAAAGTGTTCGCGGATATAAAACCCGGCGTCAAACTGACGCCCGTCATAATAGCCGAATTTTTTGAGGATAACGAATTCCCTAAAATTTTATCCGAATACCCGACGGTAAGACTGGTCTTTGAAGGAGAGGTGCAGGACACCCGCGAGTCTAAGGGCGAGCTGAAATACGCGATCATAACCGTTATCTTCCTCATCTATGTTGTGCTGATACTTCTTTTTAATTCGCTCGTGAAACCGCTGATCATAATGCTGGCCATACCCTTCGGCGTGGTGGGCGTTATACTCGCATTCTGGCTCCACGGCAAGACGATGTTCGGTTTTTTCGCCGCCATAGGCACCATCGGCCTCGCGGGAGTGGTGGTCAATGATTCCATACTTATGCTTGTTACGCTATCCGGCAAGTATGATAACAGAAAGAACAAAAGCGCTTCCAATCATCAGATAGCTGATATAGGCAAAACAAGGCTTCGCGCCGTTGTGCTGACGACACTTACGACGGTTGCCGGAATAATCCCGACCGCCTACGGATTTGCCGGTTATGACGCTATGCTGGCGGAGATGATGCTGGCCATTGCATGGGGGCTGATGTTTGCCACGCTTATAACGCTGCTGCTTATACCGTGCAGTTTTTCCGTGCTTCAGGATATACGGTTTCTTATACATCCCGAGCCCGGGGGAAATGGTGCCGGGCCGGCTTCGCCGGGACTTTCGTGACTTATTTAAGGAGTAAGAATGATTAAAATATTTTTCGCCGCTCTTTTTATTTTTCTGAATTGCGGCATTTTGTCCGCCAAAGAAGCGCTTAAGGAAAGCGCCCGCGTTCTGACAATAGAAGAATTTATTAAAACCGCCGCCTTAAAAGACACAAAATTTGAAGAAATTCTGATAGATGAAATGACACTACAATATAAAAAAGGCCTCGGACTGCCGGCCTCGGACATCGTGCTGTCAGTCAAAAGTCAATATGAATTTTTTCTCAATCAGGATGAGAGCGGAGTCGCCGCTACGGCGGAGTTAAGCAAACTTTTTCCGTTTACGGGCACGGATATTTCCGCTCAATATAAAACAGTGCCGTCGGCGGTTCCCGGTTCGGACAGTTCGGCGATGGCCCTGCTCATTTCCCAGCCGATCGCGAAAAACGCCTTCGGAAAAGCGACGCGCCTTAAGGATAAGATAATCGGCGCGGGAATTGACGTGATAAAGTACCAGGTGACGGAGGCGTACGAAGACTATCTGGCTAATATTATAACGGCGTATTTTAACTGGTATCTGGCATATGAAAACCTTAAAATAGGCGAATCATCTTACAATCAGAATCTTGAACTTTTGAAGAACATACGAAATAGGAGCAAAAATAATATCGCGCTTCCGATAGACGTCAACAAGATAAATATTCAGGTGCTGGTTAAAAAAGAAAATCTGATAACGCTGCGGGAAAAATACGACAACACGCTGATTTTTATCAAACAGGCTATCCGCGCGGGCGATGATGAAGCGCTGGAGCCCGCCGACCCTCTTATGTATGACAACAGAAAAATATCGTTTGACGAAGATTATAAAAATTTCACGCAAAACAGCCGCACATACCGCATCTTAAATCTGTTAGAGGAAAAAAGTGCGCTGAAAGTGTCCGAAGACGCCGACGCTCTTCTGCCGTCCACAAATCTTCTTCTCAGTTATGGGATGACAGGTGACGACACGGGAATAAAAAATCCGGAGGATACTCTCTTCGCGGGCGTTGAGTTAATATGGCCCTTCCCTAATCAGGCAAACCGCGCCGGACTTGAAACGTCAAAAATAGCCTCTCAAAAAACACGGCTATCCAACGCGAACAAATATATTCAGCTTCGCACCGATTTAAAGGCGCTGCTTATTCAGATAGCAAAAGAGCAGAAACTCATAGCCATAGCCGACGAAAAAATAAATATTGCCAACTCAATATTAAAAGATGAGACGGTGAATTACTCTTACGGCAAAGTGTCATTGAACGATTTTATTGACGCCTCAAACCGCGTGGATGAAAATAAATTCAACAAAATACTCCGCTCCGTTCAGCTCAAAATACTTATGACCGAATGGTTTAGAATGACCGACCGTTTAATTTCAGCAAAAGACATCAGATAACACTGCGTTATCCCTTATTTGTTCTCAAGTAATAATTTAGCTTTCGCTATTATTTTCTTTACAAAATTATAGTAGTCCACACTTTGTTTTTCTGATATTTCTTTCCCGCCGCAATACAAATCTAAATTTCTTGCCGCCCTCATAGCATTTCCTACCACGTTAACAGTATCATCCTTCAATATGACGCTCAACGTTTCAATAATTTTAATATGGTGTCCCTGAATACTTCGCACTTTTGCATTCTTCACAGCCGCTATAACAGTTATGCCAGCTTTTATAAGCGCTTTATAGGCATAATCAAATTTAACTTCCGGACTATTATTATCTCCGGCAATTTTTAATGTTTTAACAGCGTTGTTAAAATAATCTTTAATCTGTTCCGATGTAAAATTTACGTTTTTAAAATATTTATTCTCCGCGCTTTTCATTTGACTCTTATTTTTTTTCCTGAAAGCACATTGCGTATAAACGAATCTTTTTTGGTTTTTCTTTTCTTAAATTCATTCTCCGTCATATTCACCGGATTTATTTCTCTGTCTATACTCTTCTGCAAATTCAAAAGTATTTTATGCAGTTCAATCGTGTCAATATCCCCTATGACAAGTAAGTCTATGTCACTGGATAAATCCATTTTATCGGAGGCATACGAGCCGAATATATACGCTTTTTTTATACCCTTTACCCGCTTCAAAATTTCTGATAGATTGTTTTCTATTCCTATTGTTTTCAAAACTATTTTTTTATACTCGTTATACAGAGGATATTTTCTATTTAACGAGTAATAAATTTGATTTCCCATTTTTTTGGATTTAAACAGCCCCTCTTTTTCGTATTCTTTAAGTTTTTTTACAAGATTTCTTTTATCCAGCTTAAATTTTACGGTAATCTCATTTATATAAAGTTCTTCCCCGCTGTGAAGAAAAAAATGAGAAAGCAGCGCCTTCGCGATTTTTGATTTAATTGCAATCATCTTACTTCTTACGCCTCCCGGTTACCCGTGTCTCTTTTTACACCCATGAGTGTAATATTTTACACCGCAGAAGTCAACAGTAACTCGGGGCAGGTCTTTATTTGACGCCGCGCTTGAAATTGAATCTTACGGAACCCGGAATACTCTCACTCTCGTTATATGAATCAACCAGCGTATTCAGAAATTTCCCGTCCGGCTGAATGAAGCCGAGGTCAATGCCGAAATTCCGTATTCCCATGGACAGCAGTTTCCGGCGTGAAGAAAACAGACAAAGCGGCTCGGCGGGTATCAAAAGAGTGAGTTTGGATTCGGAAACTGGTAAAAAAGCGGCTTTGCCCTTCACTTTTATTTCGCGCGAGATTTTGTCATTTTCCTGTATAAGCTCATGCCCTATATAATCAGGCATAAGAATTCTTGAGCGCACGACGGGGGGATATCCGTACAAATATATCAGCATACGCTCCCCCGGAACGGGCCCGCTTAAATCCCGCACATTCAGAGAATCGTCTTCCCACGAAACATTGAAAGAACTTATTCCCCTGTCGTCGAGAAAAGCCGCCGCGTACGCGTTCCATGTGTAAAGAAACTGGCCTGCCGAAAGCGAGCATCCGGCGCCTTCAAAAAATCCGATTTGAGAAATATTGTTCAGCGTCCAGCGCTTTACGCCCATGCTTATCATGTTTTCTATTTGCCGCTTAAACAGCTGTATATCTCTCTGCCCTATAAAAGGCGGAAGCTCCATGGTGATATCATTACCCGCGCGGCGGATAATTTCATCGCGCTGATTTATGTTTTCTAAATTCAGTGAGAATACCAAGCGCGGTTTTTTATCACGCCGCAGGAGAGCGTCCAGCCATCTGACGTCGGAAAACCTTATCCACAGCGTCTCCGCGCCGTCGGATTCACGGACGTTTGTTTTCGCTTTGTTCCATTTGTTGGAAATGAAAGCCGTGTATGACTGCGGCACCTGATAAACCCGGACAACTTTACCTTTATTTTTCAGCTGATAATTTTTATACATGGCGTTGACATCTTTTTCTATATCTTTCTGGTCGGTAACGGCATCAGATGTCCTGAAGGCGGGATTTCCTTTCTTAAAATCATCCGCGTTTTCAAGAGCAAAAGTGTATCTGCCCCCGTCCACGGTAAAGTCCTTCACCTTAAACGCTCTGGTAATGTCCTTCTCCGGATTAGATAAACGGATACGGTCGCCCCGTGAAATGGTGACAGGGGTTGCATCCGCCCCTGCGGATGCGGCATTTCGTGACTTATTTCCCGGCATGCCGTCCAAAAGCGTTATCGTTACACTGTCTTTAGCGGCCTCTTCCACTTCACCGATGCGGTTTCCGAGGCACTGCGCTTTTTCCGGCTGAAATATATTTTCATCACGCCCTGAAAAAAGGCAGGTTGTTTTTTCGCGAGCGGTATCCTCGGAAAGAATTTTGTGCGCCTCGGCTGAAGCCTCGGAAAAATTCTCGTCGGAGGCGTCTAACAGCAGGCGGTAGGCCTTTACCGTCCTGTAAACATATTCGGCGCTCCTCATGCGGCCTTCTATTTTAAGTGAGGCTATTCCTATTTTTTTCAGTTTCCGCACGTGCCGAGCCAGCTCCATATCCCGCGGAGAAAATAAATAGCCCCTTCTCTTTCCCTGAAGCCATATTCTCCTGCAGGGCTGCGTGCAGCGGCCTCTGTTGCCGCTGTGCCCGCCTATAAAACTTGAGAAAAGGCACTGTCCCGATACGGAAAAACAAATCGCCCCGTGGCAGAACACTTCTATTTCCGCGGGAGAACCCTTTGCGATGATTTTTAATTCAGGATACGAAAGCTCGCGCGCGAGAATCACGCGCTTGAAACCCGATGCCGCAAGCGCCTCCACGCCCATACGGTTATGCGCGGCAAGCTGTGTGCTGGCGTGCATCTCAATATTTTCAAAATATTTGCTGATAATAGCGGCGAGGCCGAGGTCCTGTATGATAAAAGCGTCGGCGCCGAGCTTGTCTATGCCGGAAATAATTTTAACGGCCTCGTGCATTTCCGCGTGCTTGATGAGCGTGTTCATCGCGGCAAAAACTTTAACATTGTTTTCGTGCGCGTAATCTATAAGCACCGCCATATCGTAGAAAGTAATGTTCGCAGCCTTCAGTCTTGCGTTGAATCCGGGAGCGCCTATATAAACAGCGTCAGCGCCCGCGCGCACGGCGGCAATGAGCGCGTCTTTAGAGCCTACAGGAGCTAATAATTGGGGGTCAGGTCTTGACATTTGACAGCATACATTTAAAGTTCGCCCGTTTGACTATGTCAAATGTCAAGACCTGACCCCATTCTTAATTTTTGCTGTAATAAATTTCACAGCCGAGGCCCGGCTTAGTGTTTTGACTATTTTCCCTTTTTCAAAATAAACCGCTTTTTCACCCGTAAAAGCAATACCTAAATCGGCATTCCTCGCTTCGCCGGGGCCGTTCACCTCACAGCCCATAACAGCAACATTCAGAGTTTTTTCTGAGGGCATATCCGCATCAGGAAATTTTCCGTATATTTCATCCAAAATAGCTTTCAAATTCACCCGGCATCGGCCGCAGGTCGGGCATGCTATAAAATTGATTTTCCTTTTAGTCAAACCAATATCCGATAATATCGAGTATGCCACTTTAACTTCCATAATGGGATCAGCAAGCAGTGAGACCCTTATCGTATCTCCTATGCCTTCCCTCAAAAGTATACCCAAAGCAAGCGAGCTTTTAATAATGCCGTCACGCGGAAGGCCTGTGGCCGTAACGCCCATGTGGAGCGGATACGGTAACTTGTTCAAAAGACGATTGACCTCAATAGTTGTTTCCACATCTTCAGCTTTAGCGGACACTACGATATTATAAAAACGGGCTTTTTCAAGAACGCCGACTTCCTTTTGGACCGCGCTGAAAAGTTTCCGCGCTTTTACTTTCGGCGAATCGCCTTTATTGAGCGTCTTGACGGAGCCGCTGTTGGCGCCAACTCTTATGGGAATCCCTCTCTCGCGGCAAACATCGGCCACTTCCCGCACTTTCCGGACAGAACCTATATTAGACGGGTTTATTCTTATCTTGTCTATTCCGGCCGCCGCAGCTGTCACAGCGAGCTTCCAGTCAAAATGAATATCAGCGACAAGCGGCACCTTCACTTTTTTTCTGAGCCCGCCCAGAAACGAAGCCTCTACGGCGTTTGGCACGGCAATCCTCACAAGACGGCATCCGGCATCAGCCATGGAATTTATCCATGAAGCCGTTTTCACGTCCGAGGGAGGAGTCTTGACCATCCCCTGCACGACGACGGGCTTTCCCCCGCCGATGCTGATGTTTCCGACTCTTACAATCTTTTTCATACGCCTAAGTATAAATAATTTTCGCGGATTTCACAAAATATTTTTAGCTTTTTTGATGAATTTTTGCTATTATTGCATATGGTAAAAAACTCAAAAGTTCTTGAAAAATTCGAGCGCGATTACGTTTCATCACGCAAACAGAGCTATGCTGCCAAACTGAAAATATACGAGGCGCTGTACAAAGAAGCCCGGCAACTCGGAACGCTGCCCCTTAAAAATCCGCTGGAAAGTATAGAAACCGTTATAAAACTCGCAAAAGCATTAAACAGTGTTTGAAAAACTACTTGAACGCATCACGGGAAAATTAAAAAAACTTAAAATCTCCTACATGGTCATAGGCGGCCAGGCGGTGCTGCTCTACGGCGAACCGCGGCTGACAAAGGACATCGATATCACTCTCGGCGTTGATATAGACTCATTTTTCGCTATTGAAAGCATGGCCGCTAAAGCAAATTTAAAACCTCTTGTAGAAAACGCTTCCGCGTTTGTAAACAAAACCTATGTTTATCCCTGCGAAGATAAAAATTCCGGTATCAGAATTGATTTTATATTTTCAAATTCACTCTATGAAAAAACCGCTATAAAAAGAGCGCGAAAAATTAAAATCGGCAAAAGCTTTATAAAATTCGCGAGCCCCGAAGACATCATCATTCACAAAATCATTGCCGGCAGGCCCGTGGATATGAAAGACGCGGAAAACATAAGTTTAAAACAGTCCAAACTCAACAGAGCTTATATTCTACAGTGGCTCAAAAAATTTGAGATTACTCTCAATAAAAACTTCACTCAAACATTCAAAAATATGCCGAGCTCCTGAATTTCACAAAATGCTTTTAGCCCCTACCCGCTAACACCATCTATTTTCTCGCGGCTCTTAATAAATTCTCATGTGTAACAGACTGTATATAGCCCAAGCAGGGACCATAGGTCGAATTATTGCCCCCTATTATATAAACCGTTTCTTTGACCTTAACAACCGCATTGTGCCGGCTGGCTAAATATATCGCGCAGGGTTGGTAATGATATATTTTGAACATGGATTTCCGCGGTTGAAAAACATCATGAATGCCGCGGCTCATTATAACATCCCATTTATTTGAATTAAAATCATACGCCCAAACACGATCCAGTTCATAATAGTCCCCAAAACTGTATATTTTATTCCCCATAATGACGCAATGATGGGCGCTAATCTCAAAAGGAAGATCCGGCAATTTCGCCCATCTGTCTTTTTTTATGTCATACACTTCAAAATTCTTTACAGCTATTTTACCGTCATATCCACCTATGGCATAGACCAGCCCGTCTTTTTCAACAACATCCGTTTGTCTTCCCAATAACATTGAAGCGCCTTCTGTCCACTTATCCGTTTTCACATCATAAATATCCACTTTATAAGAAATCCTGCCGCGTGGACGAAGCCAACTACCCCCGAAAATATACATTTTCCCGTCGGCCATCACAGACGAAACAGAGTAACGGGGGCTTGGAAACGGCGCGCCCTCTCCAAGCGAATCAGTCTCAGGGTCGTATATTTCCAAACGGGAATTCGACTGATTACCCTCGCCATAGCCGCCTGTAATATAGATTTTACCGTCGTAAACTTCGGCGGTGTGATATCTTCTCGGGAGCAGTTTTGTTTTCATCAGAGTTACTTTACCGGTGACAGTATTAAATCTTTCTATATCACCGACTTGCCCATCCTCCGCGCTTCCGCCCAAAATATACAGGCACTCTCCTACGGCAATCGCCGGCATTCCATATCGCGGAATAATAAGCCTATGTTTTGTTTTTGCGCTTTTTTGCAGATGACTCCGTGAAAACCAAACGGCAATACCAATTACAAATAACGATAAGAGAATTCTGACAAGTGTGTCTGAAAAACCGGCTCCGCCCTGCTTTCCCACAGCATCCCTGCCGGACCTGTTCCCCATCATGTGAGCGTCCGACGGCGGTTACCGGATGTGATTGTGTTATTTCCCGGCAGGAGCCTTTTTTCTTAAAGGCAGCACGCCGGCCAGATCGCCGATAACATTGACCAGTTCGGTGTTTGAAGGCACCACAATTTTGGCGTTATCTTCCAGGGCTGTTTCAACCGCCTGAAGTTTTCTCAAAAGCTGAGCGTTACCGACAAAATATTTATTCGCCGCTTCATTAACAAGCCGAATCGCCTCGGCTTCTCCCTGCGCCTGAAGAATTCTTGACTGCCTTATGCCCTCGGCTTCCTTTATCTTTGATCGTTTCGCCCCGTCCGCGACGGTTTCGGTTGCCGTCGCGTAATCTATCGCGGCAATCTTCTCATTTTCCGCTTTTACAACTTTATTCATTGTCTCCTGCACGTCTTTGGGCGGATCAATTTGTTTTAATTCCGTTCTGACAATTTCAATTCCCCAGTTACCGGTCTCTTCCCGCAGCGTGGTATGCAGTCCGGTATTAATTTTTCCTCTTTCGCTGTTGGCGGATTTCAGCGTCAGTGTTCCGATTATATTTCTCAAAGTCGTCCTTGCCAAATTTACAATCTGCCACTGGTAATCATTCACATTATACTGTGAGTTTTTGACATCCACTTCAGTATCTT
>VMTI01000088.1 GCA_013791675.1 bacterium
CAACCGTCCGGCGAATGAGCCCGTAGACGTGAGTAAATAACAGGCAATAAATAATATCTCCCTCTTCATTTTACCTCTCCCCGTGCTGCCCGCTTAAGCGGGCAGATAGCCGGTTAACTCCGTTACAAAATTATCAATTCTATGAACTTTGCCGGGGATTTTAATCCCGCGAACCAAATGCAGTTTACCAAAACTTCATTATATTGCCAATAGCTTGACATTCGCCGTATTTCAAAGTAATATTATACTGAAATGAAAAAGCGTTTCCTTACCTTCTGCTTAGGTTTCTGCTTAAGCGCTGTCCTTGCGCCGCGGGCGCATGCGGATATCAGTCCCCAGCAGGTCAGGAAAATTTACGCGACCACTCCATTTGAAGCGCGCGACGCTTACAATAACAGCAGGGTTATGAGATTCGCGGAAGCTTCGGCTGTCAATGGGTTTTTCTCGGCGGTATTTTCCGAAAAAATAAGTAAAATTTCATCCGCTAAAATAAGTTTTCAGCCTAAGATGAAAGGCTGGACGGCGGTGGTTTTTAAAGCCATTTACAGCAGAGATTCGGGCGCCGCTCTGCCGGGGAAACTCACAGCCCCGTATAAAATTTTTGCGGGAAATATTGTATCAGCCGTTCACGAATTGCGCTTTGACGCGGCATATTCTGCAAATTCTGTTTCAGCCGGATTTATATCCGCGCTGTTTTTTTTCGCGATTTCAATTCTACCGATACACAAAATAAAATACAGGCTTTTTATTCAAAGAGAGTAAAAATCTAAATCCCCGACGGGGACACTTAAACCTTACAGCAAAGCATACTGCTTTTAGCGTGAATGTTTTCCTGTGTGGTTTATGAATATGAAAAAACATAACAAAGAAATACGGCGCGCGCGAGGGGACTCGGGTGAGTGTTGTTTGCGCCGAAGGATGCCGGAGTTTGCCGGCAGAGGGATAACGGGAGGCAATAAATGACGGCAAAAAATTTTATAAATAAAGTGTCCAACAGCAGAAAGGATTTTATAGAGGAATTTTTCGGACTGCTGAAACGGAAAAAAATTAAGTTTTGCGTAATCGGCGGCCTTGCGGTGAATGTTTACGCGGAACCTGTGGTCAGTCTGGATGTGGATGTCGCAGTTGTCTCCGAAAAAATAGACGACCTTACGGAACTCCTGAAAAAGAAGTTTAAAGTTAAAACATTTGAGCACAGCGTTAATATTGCCGCTGATTATTCGGATGTGAGAATCCAGATACAAACCGACAAAAGATATCAGGAATACATAAAATCCGCTCGTGTAAAGCGGGTTTTGGGATATGGTGTGCCGGTGGCTAAAATTGAAGATGTTTTGAAAGGTAAAATTTGGGTGTATGGAGATAAAACCAGAAGGCCGAGCAAGAGGCAGAAGGATTTGGCGGATATAATGCGGCTTTTAGAGGCGGAACCGAGTTTAATTTCTCTTTTGCCCGAATCCCTCCAAAGGAAAATTAAAAAATTATGAAAAAGATTAGAATAAAAAAAGCAGAGTCTTCCGTTAAAAGGGGACAGGCGAGCTGCGGCGGAAAATTAATTATCTCCGTCCCTTTTTTCCCTTTTTTTCTATTTCTTTTAACTTTTATTCTGACGACGGTGAATGCGGAAAACGGGTTTATCCTTTTAAAATCCACCGATTCCGCGGTGAGAATCAATGAAGCCCAGCGGTTGGGGAACGAAAGAGTGGAAGAAGCTGTTCCTGACTTGATTGAACTGCTGAATGATAAGTCCGCGGGCGTGAGAATAAACGCCGCGGTTTCCCTGAGTAATATAGGCGACGAAAGAGCGGTTGAACCGCTGCTCAAGGTTTTGAAGAATGACAAAATCAGGGGCGTGAGGGTGATGGCGGCTCAGTCACTCGGCAGATTCGGCGATAAAAGGGCGGCCTCCGCGTTAAAAAAACTGGCGGAGGATAAAGACCCCGAAATGAGGCGCATGGCGTACGGAGCAATGGGGAAGAGCGAAGGCGGAGGCGAAGCCGCTCAATTGATTGAGGCGTTAAAAGACGCTCATTGGCAGGTCAGGCAGACGGCGGTAGATTCTCTCATGGAACTTACCGAGATGGGAAAAACGGACAGAAAAGCGATAAAAAAGGCAATAAAGGAAGCAAGAAAGGATAAAGATATAAGAGTGAAAAAGTCGGCCGAAAAGGCATTAAAGAGGCTGGATAAAATGCCTGAAGAGAAGAAATAAAATGAAAACGCGAATATTAGAAAAATTGGTAAAAGAATTACCTCCGTCCCTATTCATAGATAAAATGACAATTTCAGTTATTCTGTTTCTTGTTTCTTTTGCTGTTTATCTGCCTGCCCTGAAAGCTCCATTTTTCTGGGATGATTATATTTCAATTCCTGAAATTCAGGTTTATAAAGGGATTGAGCATACAGAA
>VMTI01000283.1 GCA_013791675.1 bacterium
CTCGGATATTATGACCAGCAGCATTCGGACATTGACCCCGAAAAAACCGTGTATGAGACGATTGCCGGCGGCAGCGACGAGATAAAAATGGGAAATTATTTTATTAACGCCCGCGCTTATGCCGCGCGGTTTAATTTTACCGGCGGTGACCAGGAAAAGCAATGCGGGGCGCTCTCCGGAGGCGAACGGAACCGCCTGCATCTCGCTTTAACGCTGAAAGAAGAAGCTAACGTTATTCTTCTTGACGAGCCGACAAATGATATTGACATCAACACGCTTCGGGCTTTGGAAGAGGCGCTGAATAATTTCGCCGGATGCGCGGTTGTCATATCTCATGACCGCTGGTTTCTGGACAGGGTGGCGACGCACATACTCGCGTTTGAGGGAGATTCCCAGACTTATTTTTTCGCGGGCGGCTACACTGATTACGAGGAGAACCGCAAAAAGCGCCTGGGCGATCTCGCGCCCAAAAGAGTGAAGTACAAACATCTGACACGCCAGTGAAGAAAATCATAATTAGCGGCGGCGGGCCCGCGGGGCTTATGGCGGCGGTGACCTCCGCGGAAGACGGAGCTGATGTCACTCTGCTTGAGAAAATGGACCGCGTCGGGAGGAAACTCCGCATCACGGGCAAGGGGCGCTGCAATCTGACCAACAGCGCGGGGCGTTCTGATTTTCTTAAAAAATTTTCTGATGGCGGGCGTTTTATAAAACCGTCGTTCTACCGTTTTTCCAACACCGATCTGATTGAATTTTTCGCCCGGAACAATGTGCCGGTGAAAACCGAAAGAGGCGGCAGGGTTTTTCCCGAAAGCGATTCCTCGGAAGATGTCGTAGGCGCTCTCATAGGTCTGGCTAAAAAAAACGGGGTTAAAATTATTACAGGCGCGGCCGTAAAAAAACTCATTATAAAAGCCGCCGCTACGTCCGACGCAGGCGTGGCTTCTGAGTCCGCCGAAGGCGCGGTGACGGGAGTGGAGCTGGCTGACGGCAAAATTTTTGAAGCTGACGCCGTGATTCTTTCTACGGGCGGCGCTTCTTATCCCTCAACGGGTTCTACGGGCGACGGTTATAAGATTGCCGCTTTGGCCGGTCACGGTTTAACGCCGATTCGCGGGGCTCTCGTGCCGGTGGAAACTTCAGGAGGCGCCGCGAAAAAACTCCAGGGGCTGAGTTTGAAAAATGTGTCAGTCAGCGTGTTCTCGGACGGAAAGAAAAAAGCGGAAGAATTCGGTGAAATGCTTTTTACGCATTTCGGACTTTCGGGGCCGGTGATACTGACGCTCAGCGCTCTTTTATCGGAAAGCCTGACTTCGGGCGCGAAAACGGAAGTTTCAATAGATCTGAAGCCTGCGCTTGACCACAAAAAACTTGATGCGCGCATTCTCAGAGATTTGAAAATGTACGGCAAACAGCAGCTCAAGACGATTCTGAAAAATCTTCTTCCGAAAAAAATGATTCCCGTGTGCCTGTCTCTCACCGGTATTCCCCCCGGAAAAGAGGGAAACGGCCTTACCGCCGACGAAAGAAAAAAACTGCGCGTGTGGCTGAAGGATTTCCGCCTTGGCGTTTTCGGCTGCCGCGGGCTGGATGAGGCGATAATTACATCAGGCGGAATCCCCGTCAATGAAATCAATCCTCAGGATATGTCCTCAAAGTTCGTGAAAAATCTTTTTTTTGCGGGTGAGATAATAGATATGGACGCGGAAACGGGCGGCTACAATCTTCAGGCCGCTTTCTCAACCGGATGGGTTGCCGGCCATGCCGCCGCGCATTCTTCCGGCTAAAAAGCGAAATAAGCGCGGAGAATCGGGCCGTGCCTCATCAAGTTGAAACTATAGGTGTAACCGAGCTCTGTGTTGTTGTCGGCTCCGCCGCCGAAGGGGATTAACGAAGTGACTGACCAGTTGTATCCGAGGCCGAGCGTAAATTTCTTTTTTACACTGTATTGTAAGCCGAAGCTTAAATCTAACGCCACATATCCCACGGTGTGTTTGCCGTCAACCGCTTTCCGTCCGGGAGTGGAAGGATTTGCGGCCTCGGCAAAACCTAACGCTTCTTCGCTTATTCTGGCATTCCCCAGTCCGAACAAATTCTGCGAGGAGAAAAACGCCCCCATACCGTTTGATTTTTCTTCCGACGCCGCCATTAATTTATAGAATTCGCAATGTTCGGCGATATTCGGAAAGAGAAGAGGCGTCACAAGCGTGTCCATGCCGAAACTGACAGCGTATATTTTTGCCTCAAAGTCCTTGTCATAGACAGAATTCCCGTAAAGCTGTTTGGTTTTGTCAGTTTTTGTGTACATTGTGTCTATCTGAATGGGCAGTCCCAAAGAAACATAACTTATCCCTATATAATCAAGCGGCGCTTTTCCAATCCATTTAACCAAACTGACATTGCTATATTTACTATCAAATTCCACTTTTTCCGCCATTTTATCCGGATTCACGCCCACGGGGTTTCCCTTCCATGACGCGGTGCCTCTCATTTTTCCGGATTGCATTCTCAGCATAAGAGATTTGATACCGAGATAACCGCTGTATTTATTAATTTTTCCGACGAGATTATTATCTATTTCCGCTGTTAGTCCGATATTGAGTCCGAGTTTTTCATCCGTTAAGGCGCCTTCGTATGTCGCGAAGGAGTCGGCGGCAAACTCATATTCCAGAAAATAATTTTCGCCGTAAGCTTCGTACCTCTCGTCCCGCATAAAGCCGGGTATAAGGTTGAATTTCGGGTTCCAGTTGTTTTTTGCGATATAATTTATGCCGCACAGTGTTCTTATGCGATTGCTCCGGATTTCCGCTTCGGAGGCCGAAGCAAAAACAGCGGTAAAAAAACCAAG
>VMTI01000300.1 GCA_013791675.1 bacterium
AGAGAAAGCCTGGGAAGTTTTAACGATACGGAACAGTCTTTTATTTTTTCATTCGCCTACCCGGCGAAAGAGCATCTCGCCGCCGGAGCCAATATGAAATTAGTGACGCAGGGTATTGACGGAAACCTTGCGACTTCCTTCGGCGCGGATATCGGCGTTATTTCATTTTTGAAGAGCGCAAATCTGTCTCTGTGCGTTCAGAATTTGGTATCTCCGTCGTTGAAATTAAAAGACAGCGCTGAGAAATATCCCCGCAATTTGATTTTTGGAGCGAGTTCGGTTTACGGTGACGGTAAAATAAAACCTTCTGCCGACATAATTGTTTCCGGCGCGGGAAAAGATAAGAGCCTGCTGTGGAAGACGGGCTGTTCATATTTGCTTTCACCCGTTTTTTCACTGAGCGCTGGATTAAACTATAAAGAAATCAGCGCAGGTTTTACCGTGAAGAGTGATCGCTTGACGGTAGATTACGCGCTTGCGTTTCATGACCTCGGCATTAAACACATGCTGGGCATAAAGATGTATTTTGATACGGGCGCCGGAGATGAGGCGAAATTATATTATAGCCGCCGGAAAGAACTTGAAAAGCGCCTCGCGGAACTTCAAAAAGCGAAACAGTCCTACGACAGGCTCACTAATTCGGCGATAGAATATTTTTTAAACGGCAACTATGAACTTGCCCGCGAAGAATTTAAAAAAGCGGCTATGCTCGAATCCCTTGATGACAGCGACCTTACCCAGCTTTTCAAGATTGAGATGCAAATTGATGACAAAGTGCAGAAACAAAAGCTTATCGCGCTTTTTGCCGCGGCTCAGAAACAGTTAGGCAGCTCCGAATATGAGGAGTGCCTGAAAAGTGTGGCTCAAATTTTAAATATAGCGCCGGGGAATAAAAGGGCGGTGCTTTTACAGTGCAGATGCCTCGCATATCAGGCTCTTAATAAAGGTGATTATGTTGATGCGGAAGGTTTTTTGAATGACGCTTTGACGGTGGATCCGGGGAATGTCGGTATTTCAAAACTGCTTCGGCGGCTCACGAAGTTCATAGAAGATAAAAAATATCTAAAAGAGGAGAAAAAGAAATGAAAAAAAATTTAGTTATTATTCTTTTTTTGGCTGTGTTCCAGAATCTTTCCGCCGAGACGGCGAAAGATATTTTCAACAAAGCTGTGGCGGGTTATATCAAAGGAGATAAAACGGACAGTGTAGAACTGATGGAAGCAGCTTTAAGTATGGACGGGCAAAACAGTGAAATGAAAGAATTTTTTGTTAAAATTCTCACAGAATACGGTTCTGAAAGTTTTTTGGCGAATGATTATGTTTCCGCCGGAGATTATCTTAAAAAAGCGGGGAAAATTGATCCCGAAAACAAAGAGATAAAAAAAATGCTTCTTTTGTGCGGCCGGATGACGGAGACTGAAACGCTTGCGGAATCTTCCGCCGGGAAAGGGGAAGGCCTGAGCGAGTTAGTCAGAGAATTCAAAAAACAGAAAGATAAATTCTCCGCTAATTTTAATTACAGTATAGAAACGATAAACAGCCTGCTGAAACAGAGTGAAAACGAAAGGGCGGATCTTGTTAAAGAGATTGCCTCGCAGAGGGCGGCGGACAGGGCTAAAATGAATAAAATAATAATTTTTGGTATTGTGGCGCTTGTGCTAATTCTTTTTTTAGCTTTTTTTATCACGCATAACATTATGCGCAGATTTGTTGAAGGAAGAGAGATTGCCACGCTGGAGCATCAGAGAAAAATAATGAATGAACTGCGTGCCGGAGCTTTGGTTCATACATCGCTTCCTCCGCTTGTAAGAAATTCCACACATGAGATAATAACGGACATTGACCCCATAATAAGAGAAAAAGCCAGAAGAATAGAACTTATTGAGGAAGAACTGAAAACGGAAAATGATCCGAACATTGCGACAACTTTCTTTTTGCCTTACCTGGATGACATCAATAACAGAGTGCGGGCGAATGCGGCTAAAGCTCTTTATCGTCATAACAAGAGGCTTGCGCTTGTCACGTTCAAAAATATGATTTCAAGCGCGGATGAATGGATGAGGTCCAGCGCCGTGTGGGCGCTCGGCGAAATTGCCGATGATGAGACAGTTGGTTTAATCACGCTCCTAAAAAACGAGAAAAAATTACGCGTTAGGGGCCAGATAAAAGCGACTTTGGACAAATTACTTAAAAGGACAGATGTGTCCGGCGGGGTTAAGGCCATCGCCGCCGAAATGCTGAAAGCTCTCTAAAATACCCCGTCTAATTTTTTTTGGTGGCATATAAGTGAGTAATAAACTAAAATAGCGTTATGATAAAAATTGGCGCTAAAGTTTTTAACACGAAAGTTTTTCTGGCCCCCCTTTCAGGATGTTCTGACCTTTCTTTCAGGCTGATATGCCGTGAACACGGGGCGCAAATGGCTTTTTTTGAGATGCTCTCATCCGATGCTCTCATCAGAGACAGTGCAAAAACCTTTGGTATGCTTAAAAGCGCTACGGCTGACGCGCCTATAGCCGGACAGCTTCTCGGTTCCGTGCCGGAGATTATGCTTGAGGCGGCTTTAATTATGGAAGAACGCGCGAGCGTGGAATTTATAGATGTGAACGCCGCGTGCCCCGTCAGAAAAGTTGTCGTTAACGGGTCCGGCGCCGCGCTTTTCAACACGCCGGAAAAACTTTTTGCCATAATAAAAATTCTTGCCCGGAAGTCGGGACTCCCCGTTACGGTGAAGCTCCGAACCGGTTTTGACGAGCCTGATATAAAAAAACTTGTTGAGATAGCGAGAGGCTGTGAGGACGCAGGGGTATCCGCCATCTTTCTGCATGGCAGGACTCGCGCGCAATTATACTCCGGCGGCGTGGATTACGATGCCATCAAAAAGGTAAAAGAAAACGTTAATGTTCCTGTTTTCGGCTCCGGTGATATTTTGTCGCCGGCTCTGGCGAAGAAGATGCTGGATGACACCGGCTGCGACGGAATTATTGTCGCCCGCGGGGCGATGGGGAATCCATGGCTCTTTAAAGACATAAACGATTTTCTCAAAGACGGATTTTGCCAGCCTTCGCGTGATAAAAAATACCGGTTGGATGTTCTAAAAAAGCATATTTCGTATATCAAAAAATATTCGGAACTTCCCCCACGCACGCCGCGGCGCATCCCGGGCGCATCCGAAACGCATTCTGTGAAGTCTTCGATAGGGCTGATGAGAAAAGCCGCTCTATGGTATCTGAAAGGCTTTGCTCTCGCCGCCTCCGCCCGCGGAAAGGTGACGTCCGCGCAAAATTACGAGGAGCTGCTCAAAATTCTGGATAAATTGGTCTAACGCCTAGCGGTTGTAGAAAAAAGGGCTTTAGATTTCAGCGAGTTTTTTGTAATGGGCGTAGCGCGCAAGCATGGCTTTTTCGGCGTGCGCGAAAAGATCTTCGGCTCTGTCGGGGAAAAGTTTTTTGATAGAACTGAACCGCACCTCGCTGCGTATAAAATCCTGGAATTTACCGTTTGGCTCTTTTGATTCCAGTTTTAACGGGTTTTTCCCTTCTTCCGCCAGAAGAGGGTTGAAACGGTAGAGAGGCCAGTAGCCGCATTCAACGGCAAGTTTTTCCTCTTCCACGGATTTGGACATATTAAGGCCGTGATTTATACAGGGAGAATAGCAGATTATAAGAGACGGGCCGTCGTATGCTTCCGCTTCGCTGATGGCGTTAAGGAACTGCTGTTTGTTAGCTCCTAAAGCGCAGCTTGCCACATAAACATAGCCGTAAGACATGGTCATAAGGCCAAGGTCTTTCTTCTTTATTTCCTTCCCGGATATTGCGAATTTCGCGGCAGCTCCCATCTGCGTGGCTTTTGACGCCTGTCCGCCTGTGTTAGAATAAACTTCTGTGTCCAGCACCATCACATTTATATTTTTTTTCGCCGCCAAAACATGGTCCAGTCCGCCGTAGCCTATGTCATAAGCCCAGCCGTCTCCGCCGAAACACCACACGCTTTTGTCCACAAAATAATCTTTCAGCTCAATCACTTTGCTTATTATTTTTTTGTCGTCCCCCGTAGATTTTTCAAGAGCGTTTTGAAGAAGCTCGCGGGTTTCGGAGGCCGCTTTTTTGGCCTCGCTGTCAGTCGTGCCCCATAGCGCGACATTTTTTTTCAGCGCTTCTGTTAAGGGCGGTGCAATATTTTTCTCAATCAAAAGTGTTATGTTTGAAAGAAGCTGTTTTCTGTTTGAATCCACGGCCAGCCGCATGCCGAAACCGTATTCGGCGTTGTCTTCAAAAAGAGAGTTTGCCCAAGCCGGCCCTGTGCCTTCTTTTGTTTTGCAGTAGGGTATTGTCGGGAATGTGCCGCCGTAAATAGATGAACATCCTGTTGCGTTGGCAATTATCATCCTCTTTCCGAAAAGCTGGGTGACGTTTTTTATGTAGGCCGATTCGCCGCATCCGGCGCAGGCGCCTGAAAATTCAAAAAGAGGCTTGCGGAACTGTGACCCCTTGACGGTGGTTATTTTCACTCCGTCAGTTATATCGTCGGGAAGATTTTCAAAGAAATCGGTATTTTCAGAAGAACCTTTTTTTCTTTCACCGTCTATAGGACTCATAATAAGAGCGTCGGCGGGGCAGGTGTTGACGCAGTTGCCGCAACCCGTGCAGTCTTCGGCATAGACCTGCAGCCGGTATTTAAGGCCTTTGTCGTTTTTTGTTTTTGACTCAACCGTTTCAAAACTTTCCGGCGCTGTTTTGAGATTTTCGGGGGTAATTTGTTTTGCTCTTATCACTGCATGAGGGCAGACGAATGAGCATTGATTGCACTGTATACATTTATCTGAAATCCAATGAGGCACTTCCGGCGCGATGCCTCTTTTTTCAAGTTTCGCGGTGCCGGTAGGTACGGAACCGTCTATTGTCATTTGTGAAACGGGTATGCCGTCGCCTTTTAGGCGCATCACGGGTTCTATTATGTTTCTCTCAAATTTGCCTGCGCCGTCGGGTAAGAGTTTTTTTATCGCGGCGGACACTGATGCTTTTTCCGGGATCTTCAGCTTTACAAGGGCAACGGCTGTCTTGTCCACTGCTGTCCAATTTATATTGACAATCGTGTCGCCTTTGGCGCCGTAAGTTTTTTTGATGCTTTTTTTGAGAAGCTCAATTGCCTCTTTTTCAGGCAGTACGCCGGATATTTTGAAAAAGGCGGCAAGCATCACCGTGTTGATACGCAGGCCCAATCCCACGTCCTGGGATATTTTGAGGGCGTTGATAGCGTAAAGCTGTATCTTTTTTTCGCGTATAGTGTTTTGCATATCCGAAGTCAGGCTTTCAAAGACTTTAGCGCTTTCCACTGGCGAATTAATGAGAAAAATTCCTCCTTCTTTTATCCCCTCAAGTATGTCGTAGCGTCCTATGTATTCCGGTTTGTGAAGCGCGACAAAATCAAATTGCGCGGGCAGGTAGGGCGACTGTATTTTTTCTTTTCCGAAACGCAGATAGGAGATTGTTATGCCGCCGGATTTTTTGGAATCATAAACGAAATATCCCTGAGCGTTCATGTCTGTGTTGTCTCCGATTATTTTAATGGCGTTTTTACATGCGCCGACGGTGCCGTCAGAGCCGTAGCCCCAGAACTTACTTTTAACAGTGCTGTCGGGTTCGGAAATTATTTTTTCTTTGACTGTCACGGAAGTGTTTGTCACATCGTCGTTTATTCCCACCGTGAAACCGTGCTTACCTGCGGAGTCCAAATGGTCATAAACCGCTTTCACCATAGACGGCGTAAATTCTTTTGAAGAGAGGCCGTAGCGTCCGCCTATTATTTTTATGTTTTTGTTTGGGAACGTCGCAATAACGTCCAGATAAAGAGGCTCGCCTATGGAGCCGGGTTCTTTCGTTCTGTCGAGAACGGCTATTTTTTTCACGGATTCCGGTATTTCGGACACTAAATCCGCCGCGGAAAAAGGGCGGTAAAGACGCACTTTTACGGCTCCGACTTTTTCGCCGCGAGCGGTGAGATAATTGACGGTTTCTTCTATAGTGTCGCAGCCCGAACCCATGGCTATGATAATTCTGTCAGCATCGGGGGCGCCCGTGTATTCAAAGAGTTTGTAATTTCTGCCTGTTTTTTCGCCCACGATTTTCATGTATTTTTTCACAATGCCGGGAATTGCCAGATAATAGTTGTTGGCCGTTTCTCTTCCCTGAAAATAAACATCGGGGTTTTGCGCCCCGACTTTCGCGAAGGGCCTGTTGGGATTGAGGCCGCGAGCCCTGAAATTTTCCACATAGCGCATATCAAGAAGTTCGGCCATCATTTCATAAGGCAGCACTTCCACCTTTTGTATTTCATGAGATGTTCTGAAGCCGTCAAAGAAGTTGAGAAAGGGAATACTTGCCTCCAGCGTCGCGAGATGCCCCACCAGGGCAAGGTCCATAGTTTCCTGTATGGATGAGGCCGCGAGCATAGCGAAACCGGTGTTCCTTGCCGACATAACATCGGAATGGTCGCCGAATATGGAAAGAGACTGGCACGCAAGAGATCTTGCCGTGACATGAAAAACCGCAGGCAGAAGTTCTCCCGCGATTTTGTGCATATTAGCCTGCATTATTCATACTCCCTGGAAAAAATAAAATTTTAGGATTTAATGGCAAAAATCCCATTTGATAATAGCATTTTTTCTTGATTATAAAGACTGTCA
>VMTI01000046.1 GCA_013791675.1 bacterium
CAGCCCGGTTTTTCATCCTCTGAAAGCATGAATGGTTTCAGCGCCCGGAAAACCCGCGGCGGAAAAATTCTGTGGAAAATCACCGGCGCTAAGCTGATCAAGAAAGACAAAATAACCGTTTCCGGAGCGTCGGGTATTTTTTATAATTCGGACGGGGAAATGTTTCTGAAATCCGACAGGGCTTCTTTTAAGGAAGACGGTTCTGCCCTGGAGCTTGAGGGAAATGTTTATTTTAAGGATGTCTCGGGAAAGACGGAACTTTATATGGAAGACCTTAAATGGGATGAACAGAAGAAACTTTATTATACCGACAATAAAGTGAAGCAGGTGTCGGAAGAAGCCGTTATTACAGGCTCCGGCCTGCGCGCGGATAAAGATTTGAATAGAGTGGAAATTCTGGAGCCGAACGTCGTTTCCGGAGGCGGCTCGTGAGGGTAGATAAGCGCCTTTTGTTGGTTTTGTTGATTTTGCTGGCAGTGTCGTCGCCTGAAAAAAAACTCAGGATACGGGCTGATAAACTAATTTATCTGGACAAAGGCGCTATAACGGAGTTCAGAAAAAATGTCGTGTTTGAAAGAGATGATTTTAATGGGCGTTCACACTATCTTAAATTAGACAAAGGAAAAAATAAAGTTTTTGCTTCTGGTTCAGTTTCCGGTAATATAAAAAATGAGGGGAAAGGCGATATGAGTTTCACTACGGAAAAACTGTTTTATGAGGAAGACGGCGGGCGGATTTTTGCCCCCTCGGAATCTGAATTCATAGTGAATGTTTCTACGACGGGAATTAAGGATTTTTATACTATTAACTGCTCTTCTTTCAGCGGCCATATCGCGGAAAAAGAGTTTCATTTAACAGGAAAACCTGTTAGAATAAAAGGCGAAAAGCTTTCGGGGTTTTCAGACGTTCTTGACTGTTCCCCCTCTTTTACAGAAATGCGGGGAAAAGCGCATATAAATTATTTTGAAGGAGCGCCTTATGAGGCCGATGCGGATTATATTAAAATGAATTTTGAAGATGAGGAATATGAATTTAGAGGCGCCGTCACGGGTGTCTTTTATCCGGACAATGCTGAAAACCGTTAACCTTGTAAAAAATTACGGGAAAAAAAGAGCAGTTCGCGGCGTTGATATTTCCGTGAACCGCGGAGAAATTGTCGGACTTCTCGGCCCTAACGGCGCGGGTAAAACTACAATATTTTATTCTGTTACAGGTATTATAAGGCCGACTTCAGGGAAAATAATTTTAGGAGACAAAGACATATCCGCGGTGCCTCTGTTTAAGAGAGCGCGGTTGGGGCTGGGCTATCTTGCTCAGGAGCCGTCCATATTCAGGGGCTTGACCGCCCGCGAAAATCTTAAGGCTGTGGCCGAATTTATCTATCCGGATATGCGCGAGGCCGAAAAGAAAATAGACGCCCTGATGGAAGAGATGGGTATTATTCACTGCGCCCAGACGCTTGCCGCCAGTCTTTCCGGGGGTGAAAAAAGAAGAGTGGAGATCGCGAGGGTTCTTCTGACTAATCCGTCTTTTCTTTTGCTGGATGAGCCTTTTGTGGGCATAGATCCGATTGCTGTTGAAGAATTGAAAAAACTGGTGACGAAACTGAAAGAGAAAAACATAGGGATACTTATAACCGATCACAATGCCAGAGACACTTTGAAAATAATAGACCGCGCGTATTTAATTTGCGATGGCCTCATATTGATGCACGGCACAAGCCGCGAGCTTATAGAGTCGGAAAAAGCCAGGGAGATATATCTGGGAAGAAATTTTGAGGCATGACCAATTGCATAAAAATCCGACGGCAAGGGAAGAAGCCGTATTTAAGGCGGGATTTTGAGATGTAATTGAAAAAATATCGGAAAATTGTTAAAAAGTAGAGACAGGAGGGGCAGTGAAAGTTGTAACAAAAAATTTTAAGCTGACAGAAGCGTTTGAAAAGCATGTCCATTCAAAAATGGACAGCATTGAAAAAAAATTCGGCTTGGACGAGGTGACAATCACGGTGTCACAGGAAAAAAATTCATCCATGGCTCAGCTTATCGGAGCGGCGCCGCATTTAAAGGGGGGCACGATAAAAGTCAAATGTTCCGCTTACGAAGCCTACGCGGCGGTGGATAAGCTGCGGAATGTGTGTAAGGATAAACTCTCCCGCGTGAAAGAAAAGAAATCCGGTACGAGAAAGATTATTGAGTCTGATTCACCTCCGGAGAAAGAAAAAATCAGAACCGTGCGCGTGTCGGTTATGTCACGGCAGGAAGCCCTGGATAGAATGATCGGCCGCGATTATAATTTCTGGCTTTTTGTTGATAGGGAGACAGGCATTTTTACAGCGCTTTACCGCAAAGAAAACGATCAGCTGGGTATCGCTCATCCTGTTTTTGACGAGTAAAATCATGAAATTCACGGATTATACGGAAGTCGCGCTTTTGAAGCCCCGGGCGTTATCTGTTTCAAAGAAAAAAGTGATAGAAGAACTTGTGGGCGTGCTGGTGGAAAATAAGAATATTTCGACGAAGGCTTCCGCCGAGGTTTGCAAGGCATTGCTGAAAAGAGAAGCGCTGGGCTCCACGGGTATAGGGCAAGGTGTTGCCCTTCCGCATGTTAAATTCAAGGGCGTCAAAAAAATAAGCTTTGTTTTTACAAATTCCGAGGCCGGGATAGAATTCAATTCTCTTGACGGAGAGCCGGTCAATATCATATTTCTTCTGATAGGCCCGGAAAAAGCGGGAGAAGAATATATAAAAGTACTTTCCGCTCTCGCGCGGCATTTAAATGATCCTTATTTCCGGCGTGATCTCGTATCCGCTAAAAAAGGAAAAGAGGTTTTAGGTATTCTCAAAAAAGCGGTAGAATGAAAAAAAAGCCGTCAGGCCCGCTTTCCAGCGAAAATACCATTGTTATAACGGGCGTTTCCGGAGCCGGAAAGACTCTGGCGCTGAAATTTCTGCAGGATATGGGCTATTTCTGCATAGACAATCTGCCTGTTGGCATGATGGATAATTTTTTTCACGAGAAAAATATTGTGCCATCTAAAACTGCCGTGGGCGTTGATATAAGGGAAAAAAATCATTTTAATCTTTTTATTAAGCTGCTTGAGAAAAACATGTCTATTAAATTAATATTTCTTGAAAGCAGAAAGGATATTCTCATTCGGCGGTTTATGGAAAACCGCCGAAAACCTCCTCTCGCCCGTTCGGGCCAGAGTATATCATCCGCGCTTGATGATGAGTTAAAATGCCTCGCGCCGCTGCGGGGAGCATCGGATCTCGTTATAGATACTTCAGATATGAACCCCTGGCAGTTTAAAAACATGATTAAAAGAAAACTTGGTTTTTCCGGAAACGTTTTTACCGTTGATGTGCTGAGTTTCGGTTACAAATACGGCCTACCTGCCGATGCGGATATGATTTATGACCTGCGCTATCTGCCTAATCCCAATTATAACGTCAGCCTGAGGCCTCTTATCGGATGTTCCCCGCGGGTCGCTTCATTCGACCGGAAAGATCCGCTATACGGTAAAACGCTGCGAGCGGCGTGCGCGTTTTTGAAACTTATTATACCGCCTTATATGGAAATGGGAAAAAGTTTTCTGACCATAGGCGTCGGATGTACCGGCGGCCGGCACAGATCCGTCGTTTTCGCGGAAGATTTAAAAATTTACCTGCGGGGGAAATATAATGTGAAAATTCTTCACCGCGATGCGGGGAAACGAAGATGGTGAGAATAATAATAGCGGCGCACGGCGATATGGCTTCGCATCTTTTAAATTGTGCCGAGAATCTGCTGGGGCCGACGGAAGGCGTCTCCGCGCTTAATTTTATGCAGCATCAGTCCACCGGCGAAATCCAGGCGGAACTGAAAAAACGTTTGGAAAGTTATGGAGACGATAATGTTTTTATACTCACGGATTTTCTTGGTGGGTCTCCGTGCAACTGCGCCTGCCGTTTCATGGACAATGATAAGGTGCGGATTATATCAGGGGTGAACCTCCCCATGCTTATAGAAATTATGATAAAAAAAGAAAAACTGCCTCCGGAAAAATTATGCGCCGATGTTATTAAGGCAGCCAGGGATTCCATAGAGGATGTTCGCGCGAAGTTTCTAAAGGGGTCAGGTCTTGACATTTGACATTTCTAAAGTGAATACTGCTAATGTCAAATGTCAAGACCTGACCCCATGGGAGAACATTTGATAGAGTTTTTGAGGGTTGATTCCAGGCTTATACACGGACAGATAGTGGAGGGCTGGCTGAAGTTCATAGCAATTGATGAGGTGCTGATTATAGATGATTTTGTGAAAGAAAGTCCCTTTGAAAAGAAAATCCTGAGATTTGCGCTCCCGTTAAACATTGACCTGGAGATTTTATCTGTGCACATGGCCGCCCAAAGGTGGGCGGATATCAGCGCCTCTTCAAAAAGATTTTTTATTCTTTTGCAGTCGGTGGATATGCTAAGCCGCCTGCATGAGTGCCTCGCGCCGCTGCGGGCGGCAGGGTCACCTTCCCCCGCGCAAAAAACGCCGCCTGTGAACATAGGACTTATTAATTTTACAGATTCAAAAGAGGCTTTGACCAACTCTGTATATCTGGATATGCGCGAGAAAAAACAGCTTTCGGATATGCTGGAGGCGGGAGTAGAAATATTTGTGCAGACGTTGCCTTCTAACGAGAAGACTCCCATAGGCGCACTGCTTGAACGTTTACAGAACTTTGAAAAAGGGGAATTAAATGAATAATTCTTTTTTCGCTTTCGGCGTGCATTGTCATCAGCCTGTAGGCAATCATCACAACGTAATTGAGGACTGCTATAAGAAATCGTACGAACCCTTTTTTAAAGAACTTCAGCAATTTCCGAAAATAATAATGAACGTGCATATAAGCGGTTCTCTGCTGGAATGGATAGCCGCCAATCACCCTGAGTTTATAGAATTGATAGGCGGGATGATACAAAAGGGGCAGATAGAATTGATGGGAGGGCCTTTTTATGAGGCGATACTTCCTCTCATAACGGAAAGCGATACAGGCGAGCAGATAATTCAATATTCAGGATATCTGAAAAAACTTTTCGGAGTCTCGCCCAGGGGTATGTGGCTGCCGGAGAGAGTTTGGGAGCCATACCTGGCCAAACCCATAGCAATGGCGGGTATGGAATATACACTTCTGGATGATACCCATTTCCACGCGGCGGGATGGATGGATGACAAACTTCACGGTTATTACACAACCGAGCATGAAGGATTTAAGCTGAATATTTTTCCCATTCTTGAGAGTCTGCGCTACAGAATGCCGTATGCCGCGCCTGATGAAGTGATATCTTTTATAAAACAAATAGGAAATGAGGCCGGCGGCGGAGTGAGGATTATGATGGATGACGTTGAGAAATTCGGCGTCTGGCACGGCTCTTATGAGCATGTGTATGTAAACAAATGGCTGAGAATTTTTTTTAAGGCTCTTGAAAAAGCGCAGGATAACGGAGATTTTACGACAATCGGTTTTTCTCATTATATGGATTCGTATCCTTCCGACGGGCTTATATATCTTCCGTGCGCTTCATATACGGAAATGGGGCGCTGGTCTATGCCCTACGACACCGGCCTTAAATACAGCCCCGTTTTAGATACAGTGAAGGCGGCGCCTTTGAATAAAAAAGAAGACTGGATGCGTTTTATACGCGGCGGTTTTTTCAGGAATATGCTTGTCAAATATCCCGAAAGCGATATGATGCACAAAAAAATGCTGTTTCTTTCGCGGGCAATAGGATTTTATCGCGATTACCCGGAGTTTAAAGAAATGCAGAGGCACCTTTTCCGCGCTCAGTGCAATTGCGCTTACTGGCACGGTATTTTCGGCGGTATTTATATGAGGCATCTCCGCGCCGCTATTTTTCATGAACTTCTCCAATGCCAAAAAATACTGCACAAAGTTGCGGGAGGCGGCCTGCATATCAGTAATTCGGGCGCGGGATACTCGGGTTATAATGAAATTCAATTTTGTAACGGTGAGTACTGCCTTCGCATACTTCCCGAATTTGGCGCGGCGGTATCCGAATTTGCCGAATACAAAAGTTGTCATAACATAGGTTTTGTTCTTCGTCGTCGTCGCGAGGTTTACCATGAGAATCTGAACGCGCCGGGCGCCGCGGCTGTTCCTGGCGTTGTCTCCGGAGGGACGACGGGGCCTGCGGTGAAAGCTGATGATGAATCCGCTCTCAAGCAAGATATTTGGTATGACTGGTATGACCGATTTTCTTTCATTTCTCATTTTTTTCAAAAAGATGTGAGGCTTTTTGATTTTTTCAAATGCGCTTATGGTGAGCAGGGGGATTTTGTTAATCAGGTGTTTAAGCCTGTTGATGGAAGCGTTGAAGGAGAATTGGATTTTATCAGGGCCGGGCATGTGTGGTGCGGCAGTCATTTCGCGGATGTGACGGTTGAAAAAAAATTTTCTCTTCGGGGAAATTTCGTGCTTGTGTATAACTGTAAAATAACAAACACATCAGACAGAGGGTTGCGTTTTTATCCGGGCACAGAGATGAATTTATCTCCATCTTCTCCGCTTGCCGCTAGTTTTCTTATAGGCGGCAGAGAAGAAAAATGCGACGCTTTTTTTGACGGCCGGGCGACAAAAGTTTTACTGGATGATAAAAAATACGGCATGAAAATCGAGTTTACTTATTCCGCGCCTGCCAATATTTGGATGTTCCCCGTTTATACCGTCTGCCGGCTTGAAGACGGTTTGAAAAAGATGTATCAGGGGACTTCTCTCACATTCTGTGATAATGTATTTCTTGAGCCCCGCGGAATATATGAAAGGAATCTTGAGGTTAAAATCACGTGACGGAAATTTTGTTATTGTCGGGACTCTTCGGCATACTATCCTGTGATACGGTTGTCGCCGGGCAATTTATGTATTCCCGGCCCTTGATTGCCGGACCGCTCGCCGGACTTTATTTAGGAAATCCCTATGTCGGTTTTATAGCGGGGTTATGCGTGGAGCTTATATGGATAAGGATTATTCCAATAGGCGACTCCATACCTCCCGATAGTACGCTAACGGCTGTTTTGGCAACCGCAGCCGCCTCCGCGGCGGTGAGAAATTTCGGCCTTGATAATCTTTCCGCCGTCGCGCTTGCCCTGGCCGCGGCCGTGCCGTGCGGAATCGTGTTTAAAATGGTGGAGATAAAAAGCCGTTCGTCCAACTCTAAAAAGGTTGATAAGGTAAAAGGAAATATAATCAGGGGTGATTTCGGTTCTGTTGACAGAGAAACTTTTTACGCCGTCGTCAGGAAATTTTTTATCAGCGCGGCTTTTTTTCTTATAGTTTACGCTCTTGTGACTGCTCTGCCGGCGTCTTATTGGCAAATATTGGCGGTTACAGGCTGCCCGAAAACAATAATGAATTTTGTTTATATTTTGTGTTTCGCACAGCTTTTTGAGATGTTTCTTACATGGAAATGAATAAAAAATTAATTTCGGAAGGTATTATTAAAAAGGTGTTTTTCAGGTCATTTTTGCTTCAGGCCTTATGGAATTTTAAGGGTATGCAGAATGTCGGATTTCTCTATACAGTGAAGCCCGTTTTGGATTTTCTTTACTCTGACCCGCTTGATAGAAAAAACGCGTATCTGAGGCATCTGGATTTTTTTAACACACATCCGTATTACGCGTCATACATAATCGGCGCCGTAGCGGCCGCCGAGGAAAAATACGCATCTACGGGTTCGGATGCGGCGCTCAGGCAGATAAGTGATACAAAAAAGGTGCTGGGCGGGCCGATAGCCGCTTTCGGAGATTCAAAAATATGGGGGACACTCAGGCCGTTCGCCGCCGTGATAGGCGTATTTTTTATATTTCTTTTTTCAAAACGCATTAGTCTCATGTGGATAGGCCCCGCGGCGGCTTTTCTTTTTTACAGCGCTGTCCATATCTATATCAGATATCATGGACTTGTGGCGGGCTATAAATTTGAAAATAACGTTTTTGATGAACTTTTTACCGGAAAGCTGCAGAAAAGTTTTGTTTATATGAAAATAATTTCTATTGTTATGGTCGCGTTTCTTCTGATAAAAGGTTTTCTGGGCACAGGATCGTCCATCGCGCTGAAAACGGCGTACCCCCTGGTTTTTATCGGTGTGGTGCTTTTTATAAGAAATGTTTCAGCCACCGCGCTTTTTTACGCTGTTCTTGTTTTGGGAGGTTTTTTTGCAAGATACTGTCGTTAGAAAATATACTATCCGCCTGAGCTCGGGCGTGCATGTGCGCACGGCTCTGACAATAGCTAAGCTGGCGGAAAAATTTGAAAGCAAGTTGTTTATATCAAAGGGCGGGCAGGAAGTTATTTTTGATTCGCCGCTGGGGCTTCTCACGCTCGGTATCATTGAAGGAGATGAAATTGCAGTGAGGGTAGAAGGCCCTGATTCCTTGGAACTTGCGGATGCATTTGATAAATTAGTGGATGATAATTTCGGGGAGTAAGAAAAAATATGGTTTATAAAGGCATACCGATTTCACCTGGCGTAGCCATAGGCAAGGTTTATCTGCTCAAGAGAGAATCCCATCAGGTGCACCGCAGAAGCATTCTGCCAAATGAAATAAAAAATGAGCTGTCGCGTTTCAGAAAAGCGGTTGAAGATACCCGCCGTGAGATACTTGCGGTGGAGGACAAGGTTAAAAAAGCGCTTAGCAGCAAAAAAAGCAGGATATTCGAGGGCTACCGGCTTTTCCTTGAGGACAAAATGCTTATAGAAGAGACAGAGGGAGTTATAAAGGAACAGAGAGTTAACGCGGAGTTCGCTTTTTCAATGCAGCTTAATAAAATAATATCTGAATTTAAAAAAATAAAAAACGATTATTTGAAGGAAAGGGCGCGGGATATTTCGGAATTAGGAAGCAGGGTTATGTCTAATCTTATGGATAAGGATGATAAGGTGCTCTGGGATAATATTCCGCCGTCTTCAGTGCTTGTGGCTTACAACATAACCCCGGCAGACACAACTAACATGAAGAGCAACAACATCAGGGCTTTTGTGACGAATATCGGGGGAAAGACCTCTCACACGGCTATCGTCGCCAGGGCTCTGGAAATCCCGGCGGTGACGGGTATTAAAGATTTTTCGGATATTGCCGAATCTGGGCAGAATATCATTGTGGATGGGGGAAACGGCATAGTCATCACGGACCCCGACGAAGAAACCGTGACAAATTATAAAAGAGAAAGGAAACGTTATCTGGATGAACAGCATTCTCTTCAGAAACTTCTGGATCTGCCTGCTGTCAGTTCCGACGGCACGGTTTTCGGCGTTGAGGCGAATATTGAAATATCCGAGGAAATATCAACGGCCCTTGCCTGCGGCGCCGAGGGGATAGGCCTTTACCGGAGCGAGTATATGTTTATCAATTCTGTAACTATTCCAAGCGAAGAAGAGCAGTATGCGCAGTACAAAACCGTTTGCGAGAAAATGCTCCCGTATTCTGTGATTATAAGAACTATTGATCTTGGCGCGGATAAGCTTACCGATACCGTTAAAATGCCGGCCGAACAGAATCCCATGATGGGCTTGAGGTCGATAAGGCTGTGCTTTAAGCTGCCGCAAATATTTAAGACGCAGATAAGAGCGCTGTTGCGGGCATCATCCGCGGGCAATCTTAAAATAATGATTCCCATGATTACGAATGTTTCCGAGCTAAAGAAAGTGAAAACGATAATAAACGAGATAAAGAAAGAGCTGGAGCAGGAAGGACTGGCTTTTAATGCCAATACGCCCGTGGGAGCTATGATAGAGGTTCCGGCGGCAGCTCTCGCGGCGGATTTGATAGCCGAAGAAGCCGATTTTTTAAGCATAGGGACAAATGATCTTATTCAATACACTTTTGCCGCTGACAGAATGAACGAGAATGTTGATTATTTGTATGAAGCCGGCAATCCGGCTCTCATGAGGCTGATAAAATTTGTTATAGACGAAGCGCATAAAAAACAAAAATCCGTATCAATGTGCGGCGAAATGGCTTCCGATCCCGCGTTTACAAAAATACTTATGGGTTTAGGGCTTGACGTTTTCAGCATGTCAGCTATAGCTATACCGAAAATAAAGAAAATCATAAGAACGACTTCCGTCAAAGAAGCTAAGGAATTTGCAGACAGGTTCATTTCGGGCGCCTGCTTATAATAGTTTTTATGACAGATACTGAAAAAGTAAAATTCATTTCGGATAAATTTTCTATTCTTAAATCCGAACTCGGTAAAGTCGTGGTGGGGCAGGATGAGGTAATCAGACAGCTGCTGACGGCGCTTTTTGCGCGCGGCCATTCTCTGATTGTGGGTGTGCCGGGACTGGCGAAGACAATGATGGTTTCAACTCTGGCCGAGGTGCTGGATCTCCAGTTTTCCAGAATCCAGTTTACTCCGGACCTGATGCCTTCCGATATTTCGGGGACAGATGTGATAGAGGAAAATATAAACACCGGCAGAAAAAATTTCAGATTTATAAAGGGCCCGATTTTTGCCAATATTATTCTGGCCGACGAAATTAACCGCACGCCCCCGAAGACGCAGGCGGCGCTGCTTGAGGCAATGCAGGAGCATCAGATAACGGCTGCCGGAAAAAGCTATACGCTTGATGAGCCGTTTTTTGTTATAGGTACCCAGAACCCTATTGAACAGGAAGGCACGTATCCTTTACCTGAAGCTCAGCTTGACAGATTCTTTTTCCAGATAAATATATTTTATCCGAGCGAGCTTGAGGAGAGGGAAATTGTTCTTCGCACGACTTCCCCCGAAACTACGAAACTTAGCCGGGCGATTACCAAAGACGAAATAATAGACATTCAGAAATTTGTCAGAAAAATACCCGTTTCTGCGAGCACCATTGAGTATGCGGTAAAGTTGGTTAAAATGACCAGGCATCCCGACGGTGACCCTGAAATTATCAAATGGCTTTCGTGGGGAGCCGGGCCCAGGGCGTCCCAGTCTCTTGTGCTGGCCGGTAAAATAAATGCCGCGCTTGAAGGCCGCTTTTCAGTGTTGAAAGAGGATATAAATGCCGCGGCTTACCCGGTTTTGCGTCATCGGCTCATTATCAATTTCAGCGCCGAGGCGGAAGGCGTTAGTACCGATGACATAATAAAGAACATACTTGAGAGGGCTTCCTTAAAATGAAAGTTGCCGGAATTGTTTTGACGGTGGCGGGTTTTTGGCTTTTTCTCAATATCGCGGCCTCTGTTGATGTGACGTTTCGCGCGAGAAGCGCTTACTTTGAAGGAATGAAATATCTGGAATGGCATAAAAACCCCGCCGCAAAAAAGAAGGCCCTTGATTTGTGGCTGGAGAAATCAAAATCAAAAACTTTGTCGGCGCCGCCGGTCGAGAAAGAGCTGCTTAACGAATCTCTGCAAATGCAGTACCAAATAAAAATGGAAGATAACGACGCGAAAAACGCGTATTACTGGTTCAAAACTGTCATAGAGTGTTTTCAGCCTCCCCGTTCGGCCTATGTAAAGCGGGCCCAAAAGCAGATACTAACAGCCGAAAAACTCTGGAAAGAGTCAATGTGATTTTTCTTTATCTTGCGATCATTCTGATATGTTTCGTCTTTGTTTTTAAATCCGCCGATATTCTTGTAAGCAGTTCAAGTGTTATTGCTGAACGCTTCGGTCTTCCGCCCGTATTTATAGGCGTGGTTCTTGTGGGAGTGGGAACATCGGCTCCTGAAATATTCGTTACTTTGGCGGCCTCGCTGTCTTCTCATCCGGGGATTGTGATGGGAAACGCTTTGGGTTCCATTGCCGCCAACTCAGGCATCGCCATGGCCATTATATTCTGGCTCTACGATAGAGGTTGGCGGAAAGCGTCGTCCGAAGATAAGGATGGAATAGGTTTTCCGTTTATCTTTCTTAATTTTTTATTTCTTTGCGTAGGTTCTTTCGGCATGATTTTTTTATTCAAAAATGAGATAAGCAGAGCTTGGGGAATAGTGTTGCTAATTCTTATGGTTTTGTATTTTTGGAGCACTGCTAAAATTAACAGGAATTTTTTTGCGGCAGTCTCAGTAAAAAGCCCCGTGTCCGCGCACTTTCTATATTTCGCGCTGTCTCTGGGTGTTCTGCTCATCTGCTGCAAAATAATAGTTTTCGCTTCATCGGAAGTGGCGCATCTTGCGGGTGTTTCGGAATTTATAATAGGCCTTACCATTATAGCTGTGGGGACTTCTCTGCCTGAGATTGCCACATCCCTGATTGCCATGAGGCAGGGCCGGTTGGGAATAGCCGTGGGTGACCTTGTGGGTTCGCAGGCGCTGAATCTTTATCTTCTTCTAGGCTTATCCGCGACGGTTGCGCCCATTAAAGTGGGTGATTCATTGTTTGTTTTCGGATGGCTTTTTCTCTTTTTAGGTGAAATCTGTTTTTTTCTATGGGACAAAAAAATCCCATCCCGCGTAAAGTCGCTCATTCTTTTTGTCACATACGTCCTGTACCTGTTTTTCAATATTGGCTGCATGCGGTAGCCGCGCTTTAATTCCCGCTGTTTACCGGACCAGTTTTTTTATGTCGAAGGCAGGGATAAGAAGAGGCTCTGCTATGACGTTCCCTGATTTTAATTTGCTTATATTGCCGCTGAAAAGAGTCAGAGAATTTTTAATTTTTCTGACGTAAACGATATGGACAATACCGCCGACGTAATCAGGCAGGCGCTCGCTCACATTGTTCCAGTCGGAGAAAAGATTTTCTGTCTCGGTCAGCCATAGCTCCAGACGCCGTACTATTTGTTTGCGCTGAGCGGCGTCGACGTTAAAATAACTGTCAAAAAGAATGTTGGCGCCGCCGAAATAAAACTCGAAAGAATCAAGGAACATACTGTCTATTATCTCGCCGGGAACCGTTTCGGGGATTCCCTGATATTTTTCGCGAAAACCGTCTATGGCTTTATTGGCTGTCACGACAATCTGTATGGAATATTTGTTTTTACCGGTATATTCCGTGAACTCACGCTGCAGCCCGCCGACAAAATTCACGAAGTTTTTTTTAATATCTTCCTGGGCGGGAGAGATTGGCGGAGCCGGTTTTTCAGTTTTCCAGAGGTATTTGAAACGAATACCCGCCCCAATCAGAACAACGGCGCAAAGGATAAGTATAAAAGAAACACCCGCAAAAGGTGTTTTAAAAGTGGCATAAAATATTTTTAGCAACGGCATTCTGAAAAATCCGGGACAAAGAGGATATCTTTTTACGCGATTGCCTTTTCCCTTGCGGAGTTCATGGTCTTCGGATTCGCCGCCGGCTCTTCTTTCCTCTAAGCGCCTGTCATATCTTGCGGCCGGGGGGATTTTGCAGACGGCGCATTCAACTTCGCGGATAAGTTTCCCTTTCGCCATGCAGAAACGAACTTTACCAAACAGCATTTTACCACCCCCTCGTATGATAGAGAGTAACAAGATAAGAAAGCTCTTGTCAATTTCCCCGGGGCGGATATTTTTACATTACTCTGGCAGGGCTTGACAAAAATATAAAATGATACTAAAATAGTAGCATAATGAAATTAATAACTAAAGAAACGGATTATGCGGTGAGGGCTTTAGCGAATTTGGCTAAAGACGGCGCTTTATTGAAAAACGCGAAACTGATTTCAATAAAAGAAAAAATCCCGTATCCGTTTTTAAGAAAAATTCTGCGGAAATTTAAGGAGAAAAAATATATTGAAACTAAAAAGGGTATAAACGGCGGAATAAGATTGATAAAGAATCCCAAAAAAATAAATATCACGGATGTGATCGAATTATTCCAGGGAAGAATAGAATTATCGTCCTGCATGTTCAGAAAAAAACTGTGCGCTAACAGAAAAACATGCGTTTTAAGAAAAAAGATTATAGGTATTGAAGATACGGTCATACAAAAATTTAAAAATATCACTATACATGATTTGGTGAGAGGAAAGGGAGGGCGGGATGAAAAGAAAGATAATTAAAATTGATGAGGAAAAATGTACGGGCTGCGGGAATTGCATTCCCGATTGCCCGGAAGGCGCTCTGCAGATTATTGACGGAAAAGTCCGGCTGGTCAGTGATTTGTTTTGCGACGGATTAGGCGCCTGCATAGGTTCCTGCCCGGAGGGCGCCATAAGCGTAGAAGAAAGGGATGCTCGCCCATATGATGAAAATAAGGTGATGGAAAACATAGTGAAGGCCGGAGCGAATACTATTAAGGCTCACCTGAGGCATTTAAAAGAGCATGGTGAGACGGATTATCTTCACAAGGCGATTGGGTATATCAGGGAAAATAATGTAGATTTTCCGGTACAGGAGTTTATGGCAGAAATACACGGCCATGATAATGCTCATGCCGGGGGTGGTTGTCCCGGGGCAAAGGCAATGTCCTGGGAAGAAAAAAAAGCTGGGCCGTCTCAAGCTGAAGAACCTCATGGAAAAATAGCATCCGAACTTCGAAACTGGCCAGTCCAAATTAAGCTGGTTAATCCAAATGCCCCGTATTTGAAGAATGCGGATATACTGATTACAGCCGATTGTGTTCCCTTCGCCTATGCGTCTTTTCACAAGGATTTTGTTAAAGGCAAAATAGTGCTGATGGGTTGTCCCAAACTTGATGATATGGAATATTACATTGAAAAGCTGACTGAGATATTTAAAACAGCTAAACCCAGGGGCATCACTGTGATTAATATGGAAGTGCCGTGCTGTCACGGACTTGTAACAGGAGTGCGGAAGGCAATAAAGAAGTCGGAGCAGAAGATTCCGCTTTTTGAAATAACAGTGGGGATAAAAGGAAATCTGCTATAGCCGCTGTAAAGAATAGTAATGGAATTAGGAGGAACAAATGAGTATGTTTTGTTATCAATGTCAGGAAACGGTAAAAAATTCAGGTTGCACAAGCCGGGGTGTCTGCGGTAAGGATGAAACGACAGCTAACCTGCAGGATCTGCTGATATATGTTCTGCAGGGCATAGCGTTATATGCGGAAAAGAATAATATCGACAGAGAAAAGGGCGTTTTTATATGTCAGGCTCTGTTTGCGACGATAACCAACGCCAATTTTGATGAAGACAGGATAAGCGGATTAATAAAGAAAGCTATTAAGGTCAGGGATGAGTTAAAAATAGAATCAGGTAAGACAATTGAACATGACTCAGCAAACTGGTCCGGCGATTCTAAGGAAGATTTCAAAGAAAAAGCGCCGTCTGCGGGCATATTAAGTTATAGCGATAATGAAGACATAAGGTCGCTGAAAGCCCTTTTATTATATGGAATGAAAGGCATAGCGGCGTACACCGACCATGCCGCGGTGCTTGATTGTTATGATGATGAAATATTTTCGTTTTTAGTTAAAGGCCTTGCCGCAATAACAAAAAATCTTACAGCTGACGAATTGACTGGCTTAGTTCTTGAAGCGGGGGAAAACACGGTAAGGGCGATGAAACTTCTGGACGGGGCTAACACTTCAAAATATGGAAATCCTGAAATAACAAAAGTGAATATAGGAGTAAGAAATAATCCGGGAATACTGATATCGGGGCATGACTTAAAAGATCTTGAAGAACTCCTGGAGCAATCAAAGGCGAGCGGTGTTGATATATACACACATTCGGAAATGCTGCCCGCGAACAGTTATCCGGCATTTAAGAAATATGAGCATCTCGCGGGGAATTACGGGAATGCGTGGTGGCGGCAGAACAAGGAATTTGAATCATTTAACGGCCCGATAATATTGACCACGAATTGCATAATCCCCGTCAAGGATTCATACAAAGACAGGATATTTACAACAGGCATGGCTGGATATCCCGGCGTTAAACACATTTCTGACCGCGCCGACGGAAAACAAAAGGATTTTTCCCCGATAATAGAACTGGCAAAAAAATGCCCGCCTCCGGAGCAGATTGAAGAGGGGGAGATTATAGGCGGATTTGCGCATAATCAGGTGCTGGCTTTGGCGGACAAAGTCGTGGAAGCGATAAAATCCGGAGCCATAAAGCGTTTTATTGTTATGGCTGGATGTGACGGCAGGCATCCGGCGAGAAAATATTTTACAGAGGTCGCGGAAAACCTTCCGAAAGATACGGTAATTTTAACCGCGGGATGCGCAAAATACCGTTATAATAAATTGAAGCTCGGCGACATTGGCGGTATCCCCAGGGTGCTTGACGCCGGACAATGCAATGACAGCTACTCACTTGCCGTTATTGCTTTAAAGCTGAAGGAAGCGTTCGCGCTTAACGACGTGAATGACCTTCCGTTATCTTTTGATATAGCGTGGTATGAGCAGAAAGCGGTCGCGGTGCTTCTGGCGTTACTTTATTTA
>VMTI01000127.1 GCA_013791675.1 bacterium
TAAAAATATCAAATGGGAATTGACGCAGTGGGAAAAGAAGGGCGGCAAATGGTACAAGAAAAAACTCAAACACGACAGCGGCGCTTAGTTTTGCGAACATACTTGATTTTCTCTACTTGACACAATATAAGATGTTTTTATAGCATTAGTCCTTTTGTAATATGAGCAGAGGTATAAAATTCTTAAAAAGCGTATATGCGGAGTTGGAACGTATATCGTGGGCGTCGAAAAGAGATGTGGCGGGGTTTACGGTTGTGGTGATGGTGCTGGTGGTTATGGTGTCGTTTTTTATTATGGTTGTTGATTTGATAATTTCGAAAATAGTGGGGATTTTTATCTGATGGGCGAATATAAATTTTACGTTGTACAGACTCTGGTCGGTTCGGAGAAAAGGGTTTTTGAGGCAATTGGGGCAAAAATAGCCGAAGAAACCGCCTCCGGAGTCGAACCGAAAGTAAGACAGGTGATAATGCCCGAAGAAAAAGTGGTGGATATCAGAAAAAAGAAGAATATTGTCCGCCCCAGAAAAATACTTCCTGGATACATCATAATAGAGATGATACTTGACGAAGAGACCTTTTGGTTTATAAACGGAATCCGGGGCGTCAGCGGTTTTCTCGGAGGTAAGACTCCCTTTACCGTAAAGCCGCAGGAAGTGGAATATCTCAAAGAAATGGTGAAGGAATCCGAGAAAGAAAAGCCCAGGCCTTCGGTGCAGTTCGCCAAAAACGACAATGTGCGTATCGTTGACGGGCCTTTTGCCAATTTTTCGGGTGAAATAGATCATGTTGACGAGGGCAAGGGCAAGCTCAGGGTGATGGTGTCCATATTCGGGCGTTCGACGCCGGTTGAGCTTAAATTTTACCAGGTGGAGAAAACATAATGGCAAAGAAAAAAAAGATAAAAACGCAGATAAAACTTCAGATTCCCGCGGCCGCGGCTAACCCGGCTCCTCCGGTGGGGCCCGCCTTAGGCCAGCACGGAGTTAACATAATGGAATTCTGTAAGCAGTTTAATGAGAAAACAAAGGGCGAAGAAACCGGAATGCTCATACCGGTGGTTATATCCGTTTATGAAGACAGGAGCTTTTCATTTATAACAAAGGTGCCGCCTATAGCGTCTCTCATAAAAAAAGCTGTCGGCATAGCAAAAGCGTCCGGCGTTCCGAATAAAGAAAAGAAAGGGAAACTCACCAAGGCGCAGATTAAGGAAATAGCTGTGAAAAAACTCCCGGATCTTAATACGGAGAATTTGGATTCCGCATGCCGGATGGTGGAAGGCACCGCCCGCAGCATGGGTATTGAAGTGGGGGACTGAAGTTTTCAGAAATTATGAAAAACAAAAGATATTTAGAATCAGGCAAGACTGTTGACGAAGGCACGGTGTACTCGCTTGAGGAAGCCCTGAAACTTCTTAAGGGTTTCAAAAAAGCGAAGTTTGACGAAAGCGTTGAGGTGCATGTAAATCTCAATACAATCAGCAAAAAAGTTCCTCAGAGCATTACAGGCTCGGTATCTCTGCCTAACGGTACCGGGAAAAGCGTGCGTGTAGCCGTAATAGCCAAAGGCGCCAAAGCCGAGGAGGCTATCGCTGCCGGAGCGGATAAGGTTGGATGTGAAGATATAGTGGGAGAAATACAGGCCGGCAAAATTGATTTTGATGTGCTTCTCGCCACGCCTGATTGTATGAAAGACGTTACCAAGGTGGCGAGAATAATAGGGCCGCGGGGCCTGATGCCTACGCCGAAGGCCGGCACTGTGACTATGGAAATAGCCGCCGCCGTGAAAAACTACAAAGCCGGACTGCTCCGGTGGAAAGTTGATTCTTCCGGCAATATCCACGCAGCCTGCGGAAAAATATCTTTTTCCGAGGATAAGCTCGCGGAAAATATAAAAGCGTTTATGGTGTCCGTGAGATCCGCAAAAATGCCTTTTCCCGCGGGCAGCGCGGTAAGAAAAATTTCTATAGCAACGACAATGTCGCCGGGTGTGCGTGTCAGCGCATAATTGAGGGAATAAAATGAAACTCAGAGCTGAAAAAGTTAAATGGTTAGAGGATAGAGACAAATTTGTAAAAGAGAACAATGCTTTTATTTTTGCCGACTTCCAGAAAATGACCGTTAAGGATATGACGGAACTGCGGATGAAGCTGGGCCGCGCGAAGGCCATTACAGAGGTTGTAAAAAACAGACTTTTCAAAAAGCTCATGGAAGATAAATGGGAGCAGATTGCATCTTTTGTTCAGGGGCCCACAGCGGTTGTTTTCACTGATGACGGGCAAATTAACGAAGTCTGCAAGACGCTCGCCGAGTTTTCAAAAAATAATGAGAATTTTAAGGTGAAGGGAGGATTTTTGAGACCGTCAAGAGTGCTTACCGGCGGCGATATTTCCGACATAGCTGTTATGCCGGACAGGGACACACTTATAGCGATGTTTGCCCGGGCCGCGAAAGGGCCGATTTACGCTTTTCACAATGTCTGTAAAGCTCTTTTGTCAGGGATTGTTTTCGCGCTGAGCGATTACGCGCGGAAGAAAGGGCAAAGTAACTGAATTAATTTGGAAATTGATGATATGGTAGAAGGGAGGATATAATGTCCATAAACAAAGATGAGATTATTGAGGGTATTTCGCAGATGACTGTCATGGAGCTTAATGAGCTTGTAAAAGCTATTGAAGACAAGTTCGGAGTCAGCGCGCAGATGGCGGCCCCCCAGGTTGTCGCAGGCGCTGGAGCCGGAGCATCCGAAGCTGAAGAGAAAACGGAATTTGACGTGATTCTCAAAACTGTCGGCGAAAAGAAAATTCAGGTTATTAAAGTTGTAAGAGAGCTCATGTCATTGGGCCTCAAAGAAGCAAAAGACCTTGTTGACAGCGCTCCGAAAAAAGTGGGAGAAGCGTTGCCTAAAGAAAAGGCGGAGGAAATAAAAGTAAAACTTGAAGAAGTCGGTGCTACATGTGAAATAGCATGAAGGAAATAAGATTAGAGCGGGTTAAGGGCAGGGATTTTCTCTCAACTACGCGTTTTTTGGATATACAGTTAAAATCCTATAAGGATTTTCTTCAGGCGGATGTTGCAGTTGGCGAAAGAAAGCCCATCGGGCTGGAAGGCGCGTTTCTGGATATTTTTCCTATAGTCTCGACAAACGGGCGCATGGAGTTGGAGTATGCCGGTTATTCGGTGGGCAGCCCTTCTCTTACGGAAATTGAAGCCAGGAAAAAGGAACTGACTTATTCCATTCCGGTAAAAGTCCAACTTCGGCTTAAAAAATACAGAGAACAAGGCGGCGCGCCGCATATTTTTGAAAAAGAAATTAATTTCTGCAATATCCCTTATATGACGAAGAGCGGAAATTTTATCATAAACGGCAATGACAGAGTAATAGTTAATCAGCTTCACCGTTCACCGGGAGTGATATTTGAGGAAGCCGACGGTCATGAGATAACTCTGCGCGGCCTTCAGAAATTTACAGCCGGCATAATTCCGTACCGCGGAGCGTGGGTGGAATTTGAGTTTGATTATGACAATGCCCTGATTGTTGTTATAGACAGAAGAAAAAAGTTTCCAGCGACACTGATGCTTCGCGCTCTCGGACTTGAAACAAATGATCAGATTGTGGAAAGGTTTTATAAAACGGAGGAAGTGTCTGTTGATTCAATAGATATTGAATCTCCGGAGAAATCATACCTCGGAAAAACTCTTCCGCCCGATGCTGACGGAAAAATTCTCTACTACGCGGGATGTGAAATAACATCCGGCCTGGCGGAATTCGTACGTTCGGCACGTTTGGGAAAAATTACCGTTATTACGAAATCTTCCGCGGCGGATAACATAACCATACTGGAAACGCTGAAGAAGGATAACGCGCGTTCACAAAAGCAGGCTATAGTTGAGTTTTTTAAAAAATTGAGAATTCAGGAATTCACCAGCGAGGCGACGGCGAAAGAATTTTTTGAAACATTGCTTTTTAAGAGCACAAAAAGATACGATCTGTCCTTTGTGGGCAGGTATAAAATTAATCTCAGGCTTGCGAAGGTTTATGAAAAGCTCGCGCTTAAAGTCCCGTCTCTTTCCAGAAGAACGCTTTGCTATGAGGACATTTTGGTTGTGATGTATAATGTGATGGCGCTCAACCAGAAACTTGAAACCAAAATAGACGACATAGATCACCTGGGCAACAGAAGAATCAGGTCGGTGGGCGAATTGCTCCAGAATCAGATAAAAATAGGTTTAACAAATCTCGCGAGAGTTTCGCGCGACAGAATGAACATGAAACAGGATGTGAAAAATCCGCAGGAACTTGTTAACACAACCTCGGTGATAACCACCATAAATAAATTTTTTGCCACATCTCAGCTTTCTCAGTTTTTAGATCAGACCTCGCCGATTTCGGAGCTGACTCACAAGAGAAGGCTTTCGGCCATAGGGCCGGGCGGCCTCAACCGGAAACGCGCCGGTTTTGAGGTGCGTGATGTGCACAATTCCCATTACGGAAAAATATGCCCCATTGAAACTCCTGAAGGCCAGAACATAGGCCTTATTGTTTCTCCGGCGGTGTATTCCCGCGTGAATCAGTACGGCCTTTTGGAAACGCCTTATAAGAAAGTGGAAAATAGCGTCGTCACCGGTAAAGTGGAATATATGACAGCCGATGAGGAAGAGCGCTGCGTAATCGGGCCCTCCACAATGAAGATTAATGAAAAAGGGGCCATAGTTGATAATTCCATAATGGCGCGTCGCGGAGGCGAGTTTCTCTTTGCCGCGCCTTCGGAAATAGAATATGCGGATGTCGCTTCCAATCAGATTTTGAGTCCTTCGGCGGGGCTTATACCTTTTATTGAACACGATGACGCCAACAGGGCTCTTATGGGCGCGAACATGCAAAGACAGGCGGTGCCGCTTCTCTCTACCGAGGCGCCTTTTGTCGTAACGGGCATGGAAAAGACCATTGCCGTGGACAGTCTGGCGGTCGTCTGCGCCGAAAACAGCGGAACGGTTATAAGCGTTCAGTCAGACAGAATAATGATAGAAAGAGAGGATGGGCAGTATGATGTTTATGACCTGCTGAAATTTTTAAGAACCAATCAGAACACATGTATAAATTATTCTCCGATGGTAAGTGCCGGTCAAATTGTGAAAAAAGGAGCTGTGCTCACACGCGGCTGCGCTACTGATGACGGCTGCCTTGCTTTGGGAAAAAATATTCTCGTGGCCTATCTTTCATGGGAAGGGTATAATTATGAAGACGCTATAATAGTCAGCGAAAGGCTGGTGAAGGATGATGTTTATACATCCATTCACATTACGCGTCACGAGGCCGAGGTGCACACCGGCGTCGGAGGTTCCGACGACAGGGCGGAAGAAATTACGCGGGATATCCCCGGAGTTTCACCTTCTCAGATTTCCAGGCTTGATTCAAACGGAATTGTTGTTGAAGGCACTTATGTGGAGCCGGGCGATATTCTGGTCGGAAAAGTGATCCCGGAAGAAGAAACCTATGTGCCTCACGAGGTGCTGCTCCGAAGCATTTTCGGCGATAAGGGCCGCCGCTTCAAAGATGTATCTCTCACCGTTCCTCCGGGAACAAGAGGGACAGTCATAGGAGTGGAGTTTTTTGAAAGAAAGTCTAAGCTCACAAAATTTCAGAGAGAGAAAAAGGTCAAAGCCGTCACGGAAAAATTTAAAGATTTTGCCGCGGAACTGCGTTCTATGAGAGCCGGCGAACTGAAAATCGCCGACAGCAATTTAGAAAAAAAGAAAATAACCTCAGCGCATCACAAAAAATTAGTTGAGAAAATCCAAAATTTCTACGAGTTTGAATTGGACATCATGAAAAAAAATAAAGACTCGGCTGTAAAAGACGCCAAAGGCGCTACAGATCTGCCGCCGGGAGTGAGCAAAAAAGTTAAAGTTTACATAGCTACCCGCAGAAAAATAGCTATCGGTGATAAAATGGCGGGGCGTCACGGGAACAAGGGCGTTGTTTCAATTGTGCTCCCCGTGGAAGATATGCCTTTTCTGCCGGATGGCACGCCGGTTGATATGATGATCAGCCCGTTGAGTGTTCCGTCGAGAATGAACATCGGCCAGATTTTTGAGACACTTCTCGGATTTGCGGCCAAAAAACAGAATGTGCGGTTTATATGCCCGTCCTTCAACAGCCCGGTATTTGAAACCGATATAGTGGATAATCTTAAAAAATCAGGGCTTCCCGCTTCAGGCGCTTTTACCCTTTTTGACGGACGGACAGGCCGCCCGCTTATGGAGAAGGTCAGCGTGGGGTATCCGTATATGCTTAAGCTTGTGCATATGTCGGAGGACAAAATACATGCCCGCTCCACCGGCCATTATTCAATGGTTACCAGGCAGCCGGTCGGAGGTAAGTCACTTAAGGGCGGCCAGCGTTTCGGAGAGATGGAAGTGTGGGCGATAGAAGCATACGGCGCTGCCAATCTGCTCAGGGAATTTTTGACTGTAAAGAGTGATGATGTGAAAAGCCGCCAGAAACTTCTTGAGACTATCATAGGCGAAGAACCCGGAAAAGATGAAAAGCCGAAAGACAAATTTATGCCCGCCCCGTCTACGCCGGAAGCTTTTCAGGTGCTTGTTCGGGAACTTCAATCAATGGGTTTCAGGGTGGAGCTTTTAAAAAATAAAGGTGCTGCGAAAAAATGAAAAATAAAGCAAAAGACGATTTGGATTTTACGGGTTTTGACAGTCTGAAAATATCACTGGCTACGCCGCAGATGATAAAAAAGTGGTCTTACGGTGAAGTGAAGAAAGGCGATACGATAAATTACAGAACGTTCAAACCCGAGAGAGACGGGCTTTTCTGTGAGGCTATTTTCGGGCCCACAAAGGATCACGAATGCCAGTGCGGAAAATATAAATTCCGCAAGTACGACGGGATTGTCTGCGAACGCTGCGGAGTGGAAGTCACCGAATCGGAGGTGCGCCGTCATAGGCTCGGCCATATTGATCTCGCGGTGCCGGTGGCGCATGTATGGTTTCTGAGAAAAACCCCTTCCCGCGTAGGTGTCCTTTTAGGGATGAAAATAACCGATCTTGAAAAGGTTATTTACTATGCCAATTACATAGTGACGGAACCCGGAGCGACGCCGCTCAAACTGAAGCAGCTGCTTTCTATAGACGATTATTCACGGCTGAGAAAGCTTTACGGAAACAGGTTTAAGGCCGGCATCGGGGCCGCCGCCATCAGGAAACTTCTTAAAGAAATGAATGTGGAAGAACGGATGGTGGAAATTAAAAAGAAACTTAATTCCGAAAAATCATCCGTGGGCATTTCGCGCATGGATAAACATCTCAAAATAGTGGAAAGTTTTTTTTATTCCGGGAACAAACCGGATTCAATGATATTGACGGCGCTTCCGGTAATGCCGCCGGGCCTGAGGCCTCTGGTGCCGCTTGAAAGCGGGCGCTTCGCCTCATCCGATCTCAATGATTTATACCGGAGAATTATCAACAGAAACAACCGGCTTAAACACATAAAGGAACTTAAGGCTCCGGAGGTTGTCGTAAACAATGAGAAGCGGCTTCTTCAGGAGGCTGTGGACGCGCTGATAGAAAACGGCATACGCGGAAAAACCGTGGTATCGGCTTCGGGCAGGGCGCTAAAATCTTTAGCAGATATAACTAAGGGAAAGAGGGGCCGGTTCAGGCAGAATCTCCTCGGAAAAAGAGTGGATTTTTCGGGCCGGGCGGTTATCGTCGTCGGTCCGCAGCTTCACATTGATCAGGTCGGGGTTCCCAAATACATGGCCGTGGAACTGTTTAAGCCTTTTATAATA